>JAAELY010000093.1 GCA_024226335.1 bacterium | reverse complement strand
GCGGCTGCGAAGCGCGATGCATCCGCCTGCGCTGCGTCGCGCGACCCTCTGCAGATCTACGGATCTGCGATCGGATCACGCTTCTTGCTCAGGCGGCGACTCCCGCTTCTCGCTCGAATCCTCCCTGTGCAGAGATTCCCTTGTTGCTTGGGCGAACGCTCGCGAGTAGGATCGCCCTTCCGTGGAATGAGGAAGAATTGGGTGGTGGACCCTGCGGGTTCGAGCCCGGGACGATGGATTACCGACTGACAGCTGACCAGGAAAAGCTTCGCGCCGAAGTGCGCGAGTTTCTTTCTGAGGACCCGGCCCTCGCAGCGCGCTCCTTTCTGGAAGACGGCTGGATTGCGGGCTTCGACCTCGAGTTCTCCCGGCGCATGGCCGAGCGCGGCTGGATCGGCCTGACCTGGCCGAAAAAGTACGGGGGAGCCGAGCGCAGTTACCTCGACCGACTGCTCCTGACCGAGGAACTCCTGATGGCGGGCGCACCGGTCGCCGGGCACTGGTTCGGCGATCGCCAGATCGGCCCTGCGCTACTCGCGCACGGCAGCGAAGAGCAGCGGCGCGAATTCCTGCCGCGAATCATTGCGGGTGAAATCAGTTTCTGCATTGGCATGAGTGAGCCCAATGCGGGCAGCGATCTGGCGGGATTGCAGACGAAGGCCGAACTCGACGGTGATGAATTCGTGATCCGCGGCCAGAAGACCTGGACCAGCTTCGCCGAGCACGCCGACTACTGCTATCTGGTCGCACGCACCGAACCCGGCTCCGTGCGACACAAGGGAGTTTCAGAACTTCTGGTTCCGATGGATGCGCCCGGAATCGAGTTTCGACCGATCATGGACATGGTGGGTGAGTCCCACTTCGGCGAGTTGTTTTTCGACGAGGTACGCGTCCCGGCCACCTGTGTGATCGGCACTCTCGGCCGCGGTTTCTACCAGATCATGGAACAACTGGACTACGAGCGCAGCGGCATCGAGCGGCTCATTTCGAACTACCCGCTTTGGCGCGACGTAAAGGCCCTGGCGCGCGAACGAGGACTGACAAAAGATGCGGCGCTACGCGATCGGATCGCCGACATCGAAATCGCCTGGCACGCCGGAAGGGGAATGATCTACCGGGTAGCACAGATGCTCAGCGACGGTGTCTTGCCCAATCACGAAGCCGCGGTCGCGAAAACCTACTGCACCTCCCTCGAACAGCGAATCGCGGATCTTGCAGCGTCGATCCTCGGCCCCGAAGCGCTGCTCGCACCCGGATCGCAGGGCGCGCCGCTGGCCGGCCGAGTCGCACGCGGACTCCTGTACGCCCCCGCCTACACCATCCAGGGCGGTACGAATAATATTCTGAAGAACATCATCGCAACGCGCGGCCTGGGATTGCCGGCCCGCTGAAGCGGTTTTAGAGTACTCGGCGTGCGATCCGCGGGTGCGAACTAACTCCAGAGCGAGATCAGCTTCTCGCAGCGTTCGATGCGCGCCGCATCTCCTTCGCCCACGCGTTTGGCGAGCATCTCGAGTTCGTTCATCTTGAGATTGACCCAGCGGGCGGCCAGATCGAAGCGCTGCGAGTTGGCCTGGGCCTGGCGCAAGAGCTCCGTCGCGGAGATCACGTAGATGACCATATCGGCCACGGACCGCGAAGAGAGCAACGCGTAGTTGAAATCCTTGACCAGCGCGACCGAAGCTTCCTCGATGCGACCGATGCCGACGCGCACCTTCTCGGCCAGGGGCAGGAGATTCTCGTCGCTCAGATCGCCGAGTTCCTTGCGCAGCTCGTCGAACACGATCGTGAGCGCGCCCTTGCCGATTTCCTTGAGTGCGAAGCTGACCTGGATTTCCGAGGTACCCTCGTAGATCGTGGTGATGATCCCGTCCAGGTGCAGCTTGCCCACGGCGCTCTCCGCCATGAAGCCGATGCCCCCGTGGACCTGGATCGCATTGCGGGTCAGTGTGTCGCAGGTCTCGGTTGCCGAGTACTTGGCCAGTGGCGTCAGCAGACGGGAACGCGTGTCGTTGCGCTCGGTGACGCGCTGTAGTTCCGCGCGCTCGGCTTCGGAGACGTCCTTCTCGCGCTCCAGGTAGGCGGCGATCGCTCGATTGCGATCGATCAACCCCGCGCAGCGGTACAGAATCGCCCGAGAGCCTTCGAGTTCCAGCACCATGCGCGAGAGCACGTTCTTCATGAGCGGCTGGTCGCCAATCGGAATCCCGAACTGCTTGCGTTCCCGGGAATAGTTGATCGCTTCCTCGACGGCGGCTTCCGCAATGCCCAGTCCCTGCGCTGCGACGCCCAGGCGGGCGTTGTTCATCAGGTCGAGCATGGCCTTGAAGCCCTCGCCCTTGGTCCCCACGCGAAACGCCTCGGCGCGATCGAAGCGGATCGCGCAGGTCGGAGAGCCGTGGATGCCCAGCTTGTGCTCGAGCCACTCCGTGACAACCGCATTCGCGCTGCCGTCCGGCAACGTACGCGGGCACAGGAACAGCGAAAGCCCTTTGGTCGTGCCCTTCGACTTATCGAATGTGTCGGCATCCCGGGCCAGCACCAGATGGATCTCGCAACCGCCGTTGGTGATAAAGATCTTCTGTCCGTCGAGGAAGAAGCGACCGTCTTCTTCGGTGGCCGTCGTGACGATGCCGCCGAGATCCGAGCCGGCATTCGCTTCGGTCAGATCCATGGCGCCCAGGACTTCGCCGCTTACGAAGCGCGGCAGGTACTCCTGCTTCAACTCCTCCGATGCGTACTTCTGGATGTCTTCGGCCACGCCCGCCTGAAGCCCCACCACCGTCATCAGTCCGGCGTTTGCCCGCGAGACGAGTTCGAGAATCAAATTGCAGACCAGCGACGGCAGTTCGAAGCCACCGTACTTCTCCTGCGTACCGGGGCTGACCAGTCCCGCATCGCGCAGCATCTCGTAGCCTTCGCGAATCGCCCGCGGGAGCTTGACCTCGCCGTCCACCAGTTCGGCGGTTTCCCACCATCCCTCGCGTGAGATCGGTTCGATCTTCGCGCAGATCTCGCCGCAGGTTTCGAGTACACCGATCAATGCAGCTCGTTCCGCTTCCAGATCGACGTCGTCGCCCTTCCGATACTGGAAGTAGCTGTCCCAGTCGATCAGTTCGTCGAAGTACTGCAGAATTCCGTCGTGTAGGTATCCAGACAAGAGATCACCCTCCCTGGGTTAAAACGCGCTTCATCGTCTCGGGCTCCGCTTCTCGTGTCGGAGCGGTACTCGGCTGAGTTGAGCACTGACTCGAAGTCAGGTAAACCGCCGTCGGGGCGCGACTTTCAGCCAAGACGATCGGCTTTCGCGGCATACCCCGCAAGCTCAGCGATTGGCTATGATCCGCACCGGAGGTCTGTATATGTACGTGGGAAGAATCGTCTCGGTCGGCAAGTCCAGCAACGGAGCCAATGCCGCTCTGTACCGCGTTTCCTCGCGCTCGTTTCCGAATCGCACAGCTGTGAACAACAGCGGACGCCTGGCCATCGTCCCGCGAGAAGGGCACGAAGACGACGTACAGAAGAATCCGTACATCGCCTATAACTGCCTGCGTATCGCGGGTGACTGGGCGGTCGTAACCAACGGCAGCCATACCGATCCGATCGCCGAGAAGATCGAACTCGGCATGCCCGTGCGCGATGCACTGGCCAGCACCATGCTCGCAATGGACTACGAGAAAGACGCTTACAACACACCGCGCATCAGCGGCGTGGTACCCGTCGACGGCGACACCGGCTGGCTGGCGATCGTACGCGACGATGCACTCGTGGTGAAGGCGATTGCGCTCGAGCCGGGTCGCGCCTGGTACGTCGCCACCTACGAGCACGACGACGTCAGCCCGACCCAGAGGGTGGATTTTGACGCAAGCGACGCGGATGCGGCTGCGCGTTTCATCGTCGACGGTGGCGCGTTCGCAGATCTCGAAAAGCCAGTGACCAGTGCGGCCGCGATCGCTTCACGCGATGGCTTCCAACTGGGAACGCACACCGTCTGACCCGCGGGCAAACCGATCAGCGTTTTCGCAGGGCTTCCAATTGCTCGACGGTTCGGGGCCAGTCGTCCTTGAGCAGACGCGAAAGCGCGCGGTCGGCAAGCAGTCGGCCTTCGTTCTGGCACTCGGCGCAGTAGTTGGTCTCGTTGCTCGCATAGGCGATGCGCTGTACCGGGGAACCGCAATCGGGACACGGCTCGCGGTAACGACCGTGCACCGCCATCTCTGAGCGAAACGCCGTCACCTTCGCCGGGAAGTCGTCGCCTACCTCCGCGCGCAGGCGTTCGATCCACTCGCGAAGCAGCGCCAGCGTCGACTGGTACAGACATGCGATCTCATCGTCGTTCAGTTGGCTCGTCAGCCTCAACGGGGAAAGCCGTGAGCGATGCAGGATTTCATCACTGTAGGCATTGCCGATACCCGAGAGCAGATGCGGATCGGTGAGGAAGCGCTTGAGCGTATGGTTCTCGCTGTGCAAGACCCGAACGAAGTCCGCAAGATCGCATTCCAGAACTTCCAACCCGCCCGGGTCGTGCTCGCGTAGAGCTTCCTCACCACGCACCAGATGCAATGACGCGTGCCGTTTTCTGCCCGCCTCGGTAAGCGTGAGTGTTCCCGAACTGAAATGGAATACGGCAATGCCCTTGCGACCCGGCCTGGCGTCGCGATCCCGCCACTGGAAGCGCCCGGCAATCATCAAGTGAATGACCATGAACAGCTGATCTTCGAATCCGATGACGATGCGCTTGCCGAGACGCCGGATCTCTTCGACTCGTCGATTTTCGAACTCGGCGGGCGCCGGTTCCACGGAGCGCAAGACGAAGGGCGTCGGCAGAAGCAGCCGCTCGAACTTCTCACCCAGGATGCGACGCTCGAGTGAATCGATGTAGACCGTCACGTCGGGGAGCTCGGGCATGTCGCCAGCCTACCCCTTATGAGCGCAGGAGGTCGATTGCACACGGCGCAGCACGAAAGCTGCTGTATCGGCTCTGGAGCTCCAGACCGGGCTTCTCGCACGGCACGCGGCTTGCTCTTTCAAGGTTCGGAAAATGACCGGACAGGAGGAAACCATGCACGACCACTATTGCGACCACGAGATCGACGTTTCACGCGGACCGGTGCCCGGGATCGCGGCGGTATTGTCTGTGCTGGTTCCCGGACTCGGTCACCTGTACAGCGGACGCCTGGCCGCGGGACTCGGTTGGTTCCTGGCCGCGGGCTTCGGATACTGGGCGATCCTGGTGCCGGGCTTCCTGATCCACGTGATCAGCGTCTGGGCGGCCTATCGCAGTGCGAAGTTCTGGCGGCGCTACTGACGCGCAGGGGCGCTACTTCAATTCGCGCAGACTGCGCGGCTCGATCACGAATTCGAATGCGTGTGTGCCGATCGAAAAGCGATCGCCATCTTTGATTTCGGCCTCTGTGACTTCGGCCCTGTTGAGCTGAACAGGCAGTGAGCCAAGCGCACGGATCGAAAAACTGCCACCGGAAAACTCGATAGACGCGTGCTCGCGCGCCATCTCGGGATCGTCGAATGCCAGGTCCACACCGGGACCGCGTCCGAGAGTGACCCGCCCCTGATCGACGGGATACTCGGTGCCGCGCGCGCAGCCGCGCAACATCACGATCGAGGGTTGAAAGTCGGTCAGAAAATCGGACAGCACCCTGCAGTGTGGGGAGTCGTGCATCCCATGTTCTAGCGGCCGGTCGAAGCCAGACCTTGATGGGCTCCTCGGGAGAACTGGGCGGAATTACCAGGACTCGGAACCGGGGTGGCCTTTGAACGGTCCGACGAGGTCCGGAGTGATCCAGCCGCCGTAGAAGTCACCGGGTTGGGGTCGCACTCGCTGATCGGCCACGTAACAGGCATCCACGCGACCGGCAAAGAAGCCGACGAAGTCGCGAAGTCTTTCAAATTCTTCAAACGGCTCGGGATAACTCCAGGCCAGCTCGCGAGCCGAAGCGCCTTCGCGCAATTGCCAGAAACGCGCCACACCTTTCCATTCGCAAAGAGACTCTCCGCGAGCCGGTGCGAGTCGCCCGGTGTCGACATCAGCGGGCGGCAGATAGTAGGTGGGAGGACTCGACGTCTCGCACACGCGCAGTGCCCGGGTCGTATCCGCCAGCAGCGCTCCGGCGTGCTCGACACGGACGCGCAACTCCACCCGTTCAATTCGCGGCGGTCGCGGGTAGTCCCAGACGGACTCCTGACCGGGTCCCGGAGTCTCGATCTGCGCGGGCCGAACTCGCGGCAGATTTCGCCAGTAGTCGCGAGCTCGCCGGACCTCCTCGGGCAGCCGCGACACGCCGCTACGAGGGGTTTTCCGCGCTGGGTGCGCTCCCCTGGCCGACGATCGACGTGAGCGTGCGGGTGTTCAGATCGATCTCCACGCTGGGCTCGAGCACTCGGCGTCCGGAAATCAGCGGCTCGGTCTCGGAAAGCTCACCACGTTCAAAGCACAGCACACGCGCATTGCCCTGCGCATCGGCCAGAAGGATGCGGCCCGTGCCACCGGAGTACGAACCGCGACGGCGCAGGTGATCGATTCCGGCAGTGAGGTCACGCGCGCGAAACAGGAACTCCTGCGTCAGGAAGCGCAGGGAAGGCTGAGTCGAATCGCGATCGGCGCTGCAGATCGCACCCAGTCCTTCGGAGTTGACCCCGGCAATACAGCCCGACCAGGGTGCGCAGGTGAGTTCGATACTCGGAAAGCCACCGGCATCGGGACGACTGATTCGCAGGCTCAGAGCTTCGCGTAACTCGGGCGGCAGATCGAACACACCCTGGAGCGTAGCGCCGTCGCAATACCCGACTCCTTGAACCCGTTGCCAGGCCTCCGCGACCTGTAGCGAACCCGGACTCACCCCGGCGCCGCGCGCGATCCCTTCGAGTCGCTCGTGCAAGCCGGGAAGCTGGTCCGCAACCGCCCGGGCACTCGTCTGACGAGCGACGCGCTGTGCGTGCAGCCAGCCCATCCACGAGTGGCGACCGCGCAATCGTCCGGTCAAGGCTCGAATACGCCCCTTCTGAGCCCGGCCCTGCGCCTGCCCCTGGTCCGTCGGCGCCCCGCGGGCTTCGATCACGAGCGCTCCGGTGGCGGTTGTATCTGCAGTACTTCGTTCAGCGAGCCCGTGCGATAGCCATCCACATCGAGCGTGACGTACTGAAAACCCTGATCGTGAAGTACTCGAGAGATGCTCTTGAGCATTTCCGGTTGTAGTGCTTTGGCAAGTTCGTCGTGCGCGATCTCGACGCGCGCGAGGTTTCCGTGGTGACGCAGGCGAACCTGTTGAAAACCGAGTTCTCGCAGTGCGTCCTCGCCGAGGTCGATTTGCGAGAGCTTTGCCGGTGTCACTTCCATCCCGTACGGGATGCGCGAAGACAGACACGCCGACGCGGGCAGGTCGGCGCTCGGAAGTTTGGCGAGGCGGGAAAGCTCGCGAATGTCCTGTTTCGAGAGCTGCGCATCGAGCAGGGGCGAGAGCACTCGATGCTCTTCCGCTGCGCGATGCCCCGGTCGGAAATCGCCGGTATCATCGGAATTGATGCCATAGGCCACGATTTCAAAACCGCGTTCCACACGAATCCTCTCGAGCACGTCGAAGAGTTCACTCTTGCAGTAGTAGCAGCGATTGGAGGCGTTTTCCGCGTAGTCGGGATTGTCCATCTCGCGGGTGTCTACGAACTCGTGCGAGAACCCCCCGACCTCGGCCACGCGCAATGCCATTTCGCGATGGCTGCGCGGGTAGGAAGCCGATTCTGCGGTCACGGCCAGGGAGCGATTCCCCAGGACGTGATGCGCCGCCCAGGCCAGATACGCCGAATCCACACCTCCGGAATACGCCACGAGCACGGATTTGTAGTTTTCCAGCCGCGCGAAAAGCGCTTCCTGTCGGGAATGGGCGTCCATGGCCCCAGGGTAAAGAGGACCCTACCGGAGTGTCAATGCGACCAGCCCACGCCCACGCTATTCTCGAATCGTGTCGAAACTCACCGTGGGAATCCTGTACGGCGGCCGAAGCACGGAGCACGAAGTCTCTGTCGCTTCTGCGACGACTGTCTTCAAAGCACTCGATCCCGGGCGCTACACACCCGTCTTGATCGGCGTGGACCACGATGGCCAGTGGCATATCGCCGGACCCGAACTCGAGCTACTGCCCGAGGCGGTCTTTGGCAGTCGCGAAGCGCAGAGTGGGTTCGCCACTCTGCGTGAGGGTCTCGAAATGCTGCGCCGCGAGGATGCACAACCCGTATTGGGTGCACCGCTCGATGTGATCTTTCCAATCATCCACGGACGCGGTGGCGAAGACGGCAGTCTGCAAGGGCTCCTGGAACTCGCGGGGATTCCTTATGTAGGTGCGGGTATCGCCTCGACTGCCTTGTGCATGGACAAGGTGCTCTCCAAGGCGGTGTTGCGCGATGCGGGCGTGCCCGTGCTTCCGTGTCGCGAAGCGTCGCGCGCACGCCTGCTGGTCAGTGCCGACTCGTTCATCGAAGAAGTCGAAGAGGCTTTCCCGTACCCGGTGTTTGTCAAACCCGCCAACACGGGGTCGTCGGTCGGAGTGACGCGCGCGCATTCGCGCAGTCAGTTGCACGAAGGACTCAAAGAAGCATCCCGCTTCGATCTGGACGTCCTGGTTGAACCGGGCGTCGACGTACGCGAAGTGGAATGCGCGGTGCTAGGCGGCCACGATCCGCGCGCATCGGTTCTCGGAGAGGTCGCCTTTTCGGGCGAGTTCTACGATTACGAGGCGAAGTACGTCAGCGACGATACCCGCTTGATGATCCCCGCCGATCTGCCCGAGCCCCTGGCTGAGCAGATGCGCGAGACCGCGCTGAAGGCCTATCGCGCACTCAAGTGCTGGGGCATGGCGCGCGTGGACTTCTTTGTCGAGCGAAACGGCGGAAACTTCTGGCTGAACGAATTGAACACCCTGCCCGGATTCACCGACGGCAGCATGTACGCACGGCTCTGGGATGCCAGCGGAATCGCGGTGCCCGAACTCGTCGATCACCTGCTCGAGCTCGCCCTGGAACGAGGCCGCGAACAGCAGTCCCTCGAGATTCGCTTCCGCTCCTAGAGGGTTGCTCAGCAGTCCTGAGGGAGACGCGCGAGTCGACTACTCCGTGAAGAACTCGATCAGCTCCTCTTCCTGGGCCTTTGCGTCGGCCCGGCCCAGCTCGATCAAATCGTCCGCGTAGGCAGCGTCGAAGAGCAGATAGCTCATCAGGTCGGCCTCGTCTTCGGGAGCCCCCCGCGTCATCAGGCGAAAAGCAAGCCCGCCGAGCCAGGAACGCGCGGGTTTGGCGCGCAAACGCGCCACGTGCTTTGCGGCGATCATGCCGATGTTCTGACTCGGCTTGATGAGACAGTCCTGGATCACCTTGAAACCCGCGGGGTGTTCGCCCCCGATTCGCGCGTTGACCGCGTCCAGAAACGAGGGACCGTGCTCCTCGACACCTGCACTCAGCACCTGATTGAGCAAGCGCATTTCCTGAAGATCGAACTCGAGTCGATCGATCAGCAGCGCGTTCAGGATCTTGCCGAACAGATATCCCGCTGAGCGGAACTGCTCCAGGCGTTCCTCGGAGAGGCGATCGCCCAGCGGCGGCGGACGGTCGTAACGCAGGCCGATCGAAAGTACGCGATTCGCACCCATGCGCAGTGCGGGCGAAAGGGGTGATTGTTGCCGAAGGCTACCATCGCAATAGTACGTGTCTTTGATGCGCACAGCGGGAAATAGAAACGGAATCGCGGCCGACGCAAGCGTGTGTGTGGGTCCCACCCGTTCGGGCCGGGCGACGATCAACTCGTCATTGGTCCACTGCGGAATCTCGTGATCGCGATTGTCGATGAAGACGACCGTCCGGCCAGTCGCGACCTCAGTGGTGCTCACGCAGAGGGCTTCAACCCTTCGACTGCGCAAGTTGCGACGCAAGCGACGCCAGGGGATATCGTCCACGACCAGCCGTTCCAGCGGTGTGGTGTCGAGCAGACCGTGGATCCGCTCTGCACCGGTCTCCGGCAGACTCGCGGTTCCCGCGACGAAACCATAGAGCGTGCGCGAAAACCCCAGCGCATCGGAGAGCCCGAAGCTGTATACAGAGCCAAAGCTCATGTCACGCCACACCTGGACGAGGCGTCGCACGCCTTCGCTCGGATTATCGGCATACGCGGCCAGGTGCGCGACGTGCACCGCGCCCACAGAAGTTCCGGCGTACACATCGATGTTGGGTACGAAGCCGAGCTTGTGCGGCAGATCCTCCATCACGAACTGGAGCACACCGGCTTCGTATGCTCCGCGTGCACCGCCGCCCGAAAGGACGATCGCGCGTTTCACTCCCTCTGGAGGATTCTCCAGCGGTATCGATTCGGGTTGAGGACGAGTCTGCGACAAAGCGGGCGCAAGGATGCCCTTCGGAAACGGGGAGCGCACGGCAGACGCAGAAAAGCCCGGGCCAGATCCTCGCAACCAAGCGAGGGGAGGGGTATCTAGCCCGGGCACTCCCAGCGCCGGAGACAGCAGCCCCCGACGCACCCGGCAGTAGAGCAACGGCTGTGCCAGCCCCGCGCCTCTATGCGGCAGCGAGACCCGGATGTAGGCGCGCTGCTGAACGGATTGGGAAATGGACGCGTCGCGGGGATATACCCATGGGCAGGCAGCGCATCGGCAGCTTTTCGGCAGAGTGACGCTTTTTGCGGCGCTCGGAGACGTTCTGCGTCCCCGCCCCGTCGGCGGTTACAATGGGGCTGCCGCGCAGTTGCGCGTCAAAGGAGGTTCGCTTTGCACAGTTGGTTCATCCTCTCGGCCGTCGGCCGCGATCGGCCGGGCATCGTTGCCGAGCTGGCCCAGCTGGTATTCGACTGCGACGCCAACCTGGAGGATTCGCGCATGGCGCTGCTCGGCAACGAGTTCGCTGCCATCCTCCTGTGTGCGGGCAGTGCCGAAGACCTGGGCGAGCGGCTGGCTGCGGGAGCGAAACGTCTGGAGTGGGAAAACCGCCTGACCGTATTCCTGCGCCCTCTGGAAGGCGAACCGCGGCCCGCGGTACCCGCGCCGGGAACCCATCTGGTCGAAATCGAGGCTCAGGGTGAGGACCGTGCCGGAATCGTCGCGGGAATCTGCCGCTGTCTGGCCGACCAGCGCGTCAACATCGCCGATCTTCGTTCGGCATCCATACCTTCACCGTCGGGCTCGTCTCTGTACCGCATGACCGTGCTCGCGGAGGTTCCCGATCATCTGGAAGCGGCGGAACTGACCAAGCTGCTCGATCAGATCGGCGCCGACCTCGGTGTCGACGTCTCACTGAACCCGGCCTGAGCGCGTTCTTGGCAGCCCTCGAAAAGCAAGAAAAAGGGAGCGCTTCGGCACGCGTCGCCGTGGTGGGCGCAGGGCTGGCGGGCCTGGCCGCTGCTCACCGGCTCGGGGACGCGGGCATCGCGGTGAGCTTGTTCGAAGCGAGCGGGCGAGTCGGCGGTCGCCTGGTATCGGAAAACCTTGGCGGTGTGGAATTCGAGCCGGCGCTCCACACTCTGCCCGAAAGCGCACCTCATCTGGCCGGGCTGATTGCGGAGCTGGGACTTGGCGACTCTGTACGCCGGGTGCCCCTCGACGAGGTCAGCGTGCTCGGATCGGGCTCGACACGGCGCATGAGTACGCGGACCTGCGAGGTCCTGCGCCGCCATCCGCTGCGCGCTCCGCGTTTGCAGCGCTTGTCCAATATCGCGACCTGGCTGGGCGGCAGGATTGATCCAGCTCGGCCCGATCTCGAGACCCGTCTGGACGACCGCAGCATCTCCGACTTCTGTCAGGTCTACCTGGGTCGGCGCGTGCGCGACAAGCTGTTCGCGCCGCTGTTCGAGACCTGTTTTGGACTCGATGCCGCGGACACTTCACGCCAGTTGTTGTTCGCGCTGCTTTCTCCGGACGGCTCGCCGCGCTTGTCACTCGCGTTCGGGCTGAGCGCATTGCCTCTGGCCCTGGCGGAAAGGCTCGGCGAGGTACAGCTCGATTCCCGGGTCGGTACGGTATCGGCAGACGGACGCAGGCTGCGGCTCACGCGCGGCGAAGACTTTGAGTTCGATGCCACGGTACTGGCCGTGCCCGGGTTCGAAGTCGCCAAGCTGGTGACTGAACTACCGCCGGCTCAGGCCGATGTGTTCAAGCGCTCGCGTTACCAGAATGCCCTGCACCTGGCGGTCATGGCCGACGGACGTTTGGGACCTCCCGGTGGGATTACCTGGATACCGCAGCGCGAGGGTGGCGAACTCGCGGGTATGATCAACGTGACGCCCCCGGGCACGAACGACGCCAGCCTTCTGCTGTTGATCGCGCGGCATACTCTACCGGCACGACACGGGCATCGGCCCGACGACGAGCTTTCGAGCTTTCTACTCGAGTCGGCGGAGCGTGTGTACCCGGGAATTCGCCGCTCGCTGCGCAGCAAGCGACTTATTCGACTCGAACAACTCGTGCCGCATTTCGGCATCGGTCGGCAGCGCGAAATCTCCCGCTTGTACGCCGACCCGGGAAGCGATCGGCGTCTATTCTTCTGTGGCGACTACCTGGTGGCGCCCCATCTCGAAGGTGCGCTGGCCTCGGCCCAGCGCGCCGCAGACGATGCGATCCGCGCTCTCGAACAAAGCCCGTAGAAAGAAACCCGGGCTAGCGTTCCAGCACCACGATCGTCACACCGTTTCCGCCTTCGCGCGGTCCACCGGGTCCGAATTCCACGGCCTCAGGCACATTGCGCAGCCAGGAACGGATCGCGTCGCGCAAGGCCCCGGTCCCGTGGCCGTGAATCAGGCGCAGTCGGTTTTCGCTGTGACCGAGTCCGCGCGCCAGATGTGCCTCCGCGCGTTCGAGCGCTTCGTCCACGCGCAGTCCGCGCAGATCGCACTCCAACGTACTGCCGCTGAGCGGCTCTTCCGGTGCTCGTTCGACTCTTGTGACGGAATGGCTCTCGGACTTCTTTCCCGTCCTGGCGCGAACCGGCCCCAGCACCTTCGCCACGCGTTCCAGAGCGATGTTCATGCGCGCGCCGCCCACGCGCACCGCAAGCCGGTTCCTCTTGTCGGGCGCTTCGAGCACCACGGCTTCTCCGGGCAATCCCACGAGCTCCACCCGCACGCCGATGCTCAAGAGTTCCGGTGTGGGCTCTTTGCCCGCGGACTGCGGCTCGGCGTGCACCTTTTCGACCTGCGCGGTGCGTTCGCGAATATCGGCGAGTGACATCTGCGCGAGGGTCGCCGCCTGGCCGGCCGCGCGACGCGTCGCGGGTTCGCTCGGCCGTTCTCGTTGCAGATCCCGCACGACGTCCGCGATCTCACTCTGGGCGTTCTTGTAAGCGGCTTCGAGATCGGTCTTCATCGCCGCCAGGGCCTGCTCCCGCGCGTCGCGCAGAGAGGTCAGCCGCGCTTCGTAGGTTTCGCGCACGGCTTCACTTTGTTCGCGGACCTCCTGCGCCATGTGGCGCTCGGCTTCCAGTTCCTGGCGTAGCTCGGACAGGCCCCGGGTCAGCGCTTCGAGCTTGCTGTCTTCGCGATCCAGCAGGTCCCGAGCCTTCTCGACGACTGCATCGTCGAGCCCCATGCGCTGCGCAACCCACATGGCACCGCTGGATCCCGGAGCACCCAGATGGATGCGATAGGTCGGCAGTAGAGTCTCCGGGTTGAACTCGGCGCTCGCGTTGACGAAGCGCGGGTCACTTCCGGCCAGCTCCTTCAGGCGATTGAAGTGCGTGGTTGCAACGACATACGCGCCGCGATCAACCAGTGATTCCAGAATCGCCTGGGCGAGCGCCGCACCTTCGCCGGGCTCGGTACCGTCACCGACTTCATCCACGATCACGAGCGAGCCGGAACCGGCATCCGAAACGATCCGCGCCAGATTCGACATACGCGCCGAGAACGTCGACAGCCCTGCCCGCAGATCCTGCTCATCCCCTATATCGGCGTAGACCGCGTCGAGAATCGGTAGCGAACTCTGCTCGGAGCACGGCACGTGCATCCCCGCACGCAGCGACAAGACGGCGAGACCCAGAGCTTTGGCCGAGACGGTCTTGCCACCCGCATTGGGTCCGGAGATCACCAGCCCGCGGGCGTCTTCGGGAAAGCCCATGTCATTGGGCACGACATCTTCAGGAGCCAGACCGGCTTCGAGTTCCAGCAAGGGGTGGCGCAGCTGACGCAGATCGATGTTTTCGTCTTCACCGACCCGGGGAGCCCGCGCGTCGAGGCGCAGCGAGAGCCGCCCGCGCGACATGGCCACATCGAGCACTTCGATCGTCGAGCCTGCGGCGGTGATTTCTTCGTGGCGCGCACGTACCTTGTCACCTAGTTCGCGCAGCAGTCGTTCGATCTCGCGCTCGCGGCCCGTCTGGGCGAGTCGAAGACGATTACCGGCTTCAACCACGGCCTCGGGCTCAATGAAAACGGTGGTACCGCTCGATGAGACATCGTGCACGATTCCCCGGATACGCCGACGAGCTTCCGCTTTCACGGGCAGAACCGGACGGTTCTCGCGCAGCGTGGCGTAGGAGTCCTGAAGATGTGTGAGCACGTTTGGATCTCGCAGGAAGCCGGCCATGCGCTGATCGATCTCGCGTTCCAGTTCGCGGATCTTTCGACTGAGCTTTTTCAGCTCCGGGCTCGCACCTTCGGCGATCTCGCCCTCGGGAGTGATGACGGAGTTGATCCGGCTGACCAGTTCGCGCGTGTCGGGCAGGGTGTCTGCGAAGGCCGAGAGACCGGGTACGCGCTCGCGACGCGAGGCGAGGAAAGTGCGAATGCGCTCCGCGGCTTCGAGGGTATTGCGCAGACGTGCGAAATCCGCAGTTGCGGGAGAGCCTCCACGTCGGATCAATTCGAGAACCGTTCGAATATCTTCGATACCGCCGAAGGGCAAGTCCTCTTCGCTGTCGAGCAGCGCGCGCGCCTCGTCGGTTTCCTTCAAGCGCTCGCGGGCACCCGCGGCCGTGGCTTCGAAGAGTTCACCGCGACACGCCTCGGCGCCCCGGTGCGTGGCCGCACATGCGGCGAGGCACTCTGCGAGCCGCGGCCATTCGAGCCGGGCGAGCGTGGCTGGATCGCAGCGGAAACTCATGGGAGCCCATTGTAGATGTCGCGCACGCGAGCGCCCGAAAACGCCAACGAAACCAGTCCCACCGAACGTGCGAATCAGCGCACGACCGACCTCGACCAGCTTTCGACCGGCGAACTCGTCGCCTCGATACTGCTGGAGGACGCCGGTGTCGCTTCTGTCGTGCAGGCCGCCAGCCCCGAGATCGAGCGCGCGTGTGAACTTCTTTGCGACACACTGAGAGCCGGCGGGCGCTGGTTCAACCTGGGTGCGGGCACCAGCGGGCGCATCGGCGCGCTGGACGCGGCCGAGATTCCTCCGACCTTCGGACTGGAAGCGGAAAAGGTCCAGGCGATGATGGCCGGGGGCGAGCGGGCGCTACTCCAGGCGGTCGAGGGAGCGGAGGACGACGCCCGCCAGGCCGCTGAGGACCTGGCCGCGAGAGGCTTTTCCCGGGCCGACGCTCTGGTGGCGATTTCCGCCAGTGGTACGACGCCCTACACGGTCGGTGCGCTGGAACACGCGCGCAAACTCGGGGCGACGAGTTTGGCGATCACCTGTGCGCCCGGATCACCGCTGGCAGAGGCAGCTCAAGTGGCCATCGTCGCCGCCGTCGGACCGGAAGTCATCGCGGGATCGACGCGCATGAAAGGCGGCCTGGCCCAGAAGATGATCCTGCACACGCTCTCGACCGCGGTGATGGTTCGTCTTGGACACGTGCGGGGAAACCTGATGACGGGGATTCGCGCGGTCAACGCGAAACTGCGCGAACGAGCGCTGGGGATTCTGGTACAGGTCACCGGCTGTACTCGACTGGAGGCTGAGCAGGCACTCGATTCACAACAGGGCTCGCTCGAAAAGGCGCTCGCCGAGTTCGAATCCTCTCGTCGACCGCGCTGAATCCAGTTCGCGCAGAGCCAGCCCGCGGCCTCGTTCGGATAGACTGACGGCTCGTCGTAGCGAACAAGGAGTCGAGATGTCGGGCAGGTTCGAAAGCAAGATCGGATTCGTCACCGGGGGTGGTACGGGCATCGGCCTGGCGTGTGCGCGACCGATCGTCGCCGGGGGTGGCAAGGTCGTAATCGGCGGGCGCCGAGAAGAGGTGCTGCGGGATTCGGCCAAGAAACTCGGACCGCTGGCGGATTGGGTCGTATGTGACGTCACCAGTGATGACTCGGTCGAGGCAGCCGTGGCTCAGATCGTTTCGCGCCATGGCGGTCTGCACCTGGCCGTCAACTCAGCGGGGACGGGCAGCATCGGCACCGTACTCAACTCGACGAGTGAAGAATTCATGCGCGTGCTCGACACCAATCTGGTCGGGGTGTATCGCGGCATGCGCGCCGAGGCGCGCATCATGAAGGCCGGGGGTGGTGGCAGCATCGTGAACATCAGCAGCATCGCCGGTACGCACACCCACCGCTGGATGGGTGCCTATTGCGCGTCGAAAGCCGGACTGAACATGCTCACACGCAACGCCGCCGACGACCTCGGGGAACACGGCATCCGCGTGAACGCTGTGGGGCCGGGTCTGACGCGGACCGACCTGGCCGTGGGACTCACGGGGAATCCCGAGGCGGTGGCCGAGTACGAACGTCGTATGCCGATCTCGCGCGTCGGCGAACCCGAGGACGTCGGGAACCTGGTCGCGTTCCTGCTCTCGGACGAATCGAGCTGGATCACCGGACAATGCATCGGCGTCGACGGCGGACACAACGTGCGACAGGGTCCGGACCTGGAGCCGCTTTTCAAACAGATCCTGCCGGAAGAAGCCTGACGCGAAGCGGTTTCCCTAGCTGGAACAGGACGCTAGAAGCCGTCGATGTAGGGAATGCGCTCTGCGGTTGCGCGGATCTCGTCGCTTGCGCTCAAGAGATTGCGCATGGCATCCCAGCTGCCTTCGAGCAGTTGTTGACGCGGGCCGTCCGGAATCGAAACGGCCGCGGAACCTCCGCGCCAGGTGACAGTCTTGCTCTCCAGATCGATGGCGATTTCCTGATCGGGATCGAGCTCGATCGAGTCCATGAGCTTGCCGACATCGTCGGCCGACGCCGTGACTGCGATGATGCCCATGGCGATGCAATTGCCAAAGAAGATCTCGGCAAACGACTCTCCCACCAGCGCACCAATACCCCAGCGTTGCAACGCCTGGGGCGCGTGTTCACGCGAACTCCCGCAGCCGAAATTCCGGTTTACGACCAAAATCGACGCTGCGGCAAAACGCTCTTCATTGAATGGATGGCCCTTGGGTGTACCGTCGGCGGTAAAGCGCAAGTCTTCGAAGACATGATCTTCCAGACCGGCAAAACGAATCGATGTCATGAAGCGCGCGGGAATGATCTGGTCGGTGTCGATATCGTGACCGCGCACGACCACACCCTTGCCTCGGCGCCCGGTGATCTTTTCCGTCTTGCTCATCCCTTGAACTCCCGCACATCGGTGACCGCACCGGTAACGGCGGCGGCTGCAACCATGGCCGGACTCATCAGAAGCGTGCGACCGGTCGGGCTTCCCTGGCGTCCGCGAAAATTCCGGTTTGAGCTGGACGCGCACATCTCACGACCGACCAGCTTGTCTGGATTCATGGCCAGGCACATCGAACAACCCGCTTCGCGCCACTCGAAACCCGCGGCCTCGAAGATTTCGTGCAGGCCTTCGGCTTCGGCCTGTTTCTTTACCAGTTCGGATCCGGGAACGACCAACGCGCGCACATGTGCTTCTACCTTGCGGCCCTGCGCGATCTTGGCAGCTTCGCGCAGGTCGGACAGGCGACCGTTCGTGCACGAACCGATGAACGCCACGTTGATGCGCGTTCCGGCGATCGGCGCACCGGGTTCGAGTTGCATGAAGCCATAGGCCTCTTCGGCCGAACCGCGTTCGTCGTCAGGCAGACTTTCGACGCGTGGCAGGGATTCGCCGATGCTGATTGCGTGTCCCGGGTTGATCCCCCAGGTGACCGTCGGCGCAATGTCCGACGCGGGAATCGCCACTTCGTCGTCGTAACTCGCATCCGCATCGCTGACGATCGTCTTCCACCATTCGATGGCGCGCGCGAACGCTTCACCCTCCGGCGCGTGAGTTCGGCCCTCGAGATAATCGAAGGTGATGCGGTCGGGGTTCACATAGCCGACGCGCGCACCGCCCTCGATCGACATATTGCACAGGGTCATGCGCTCTTCCATGGTCATGTGCTCGACCACACTACCCGCATACTCGTACGCATAACCCACGCCGCCCTTCACACCGAGCACGCGGATGATGTGCAAGATGACGTCCTTGGCGGTCACGCCACTGCCCAGTTCCCCGTCGATGACGATGCGCCGCACCTTGGGTCGCACCAACGCCAGGCACTGGCTGGCCAGAACATCGCGCACCTGGCTCGTACCGATACCGAACGCGATCGCGCCAAAAGCTCCGTGTGTAGAGGTGTGGCTGTCGCCGCAGGCGATCGTCATGCCCGGCTGGGTCAGACCCATCTCAGGCCCTACCACGTGCAGAACTCCCTGGTGGCCCGAACCGATCGCAAAAAACCGTACGGCGTGCTTTTCGGTGTTCTGTTCCAGAGTACTCAGCATCTCTTCAGCCAGCGGATCGGCCAGCGGTCGGGACAGGTCGTCGGTCGGCACGATGTGATCCACGGTCGCAAAGGTGCGACCGGGCATCAGGACCGGCAGTCCCGCGTCCTCGAGCATCTGAAAACCCTGAGGACTGGTGACCTCGTGGATCAGATGCAATCCAATCATCAACTGCGTCTGCCCACCGGGCAGCTCGCGCACCGAATGAAGGTCCCAGACCTTGTCTAGTAAGTTCTTTCCAGCCATAGCCGCCACGTTGTAGCACACAAGGCCCGGAGAGAGCGCGGACCGGGAACCCATGACGAGCCAGAGGCGCGCGGCCGCAGCTGCGGGCCTCTAACGTTCCGCGATGATCAGGAACGGACCTTCGGGTCGCGAGTTGCTCTCGACAGACGCCGCGGTCGCAAGATCGTAGTTCTGCACCCAGCGAACGTTCTCGTAACCGGCCTCGCGCAGGAGCTGGCTGGCCTGCTGGGGTGGGATGTAGCGCCGATGGGTGACCATTTCGGCTTCGGGTTCACCGTCGATACTGAATAGCTGTGTGCGCCGCTCGAGCAGTGGCGTGAGCATGTCCCGGCGATCGCGTACGACCAGCTTGTGTTCGCCAACGCTTCGCTCGATCACACGCCACTCGCCAGAGATCTCGGGCTGGATCATCGAAAGAGGACAGAAGAGGTCAAAGATGACGACGCCAGGGCTCTTGAGCGAGCGCGTCATGTGGCGAAGGAAGAGTCGTTGCTCTTCCACGTCGATCAAGGTGTTGAAGCTGTACAAGCTGACGATCACGCTGTGAAAGCCGTCGTAGAGAGGAGCGTACCGGAGATCGAAGTCGGCAATGTGTGCGCGATCGCCGTATGGGGCCAGATTGCGCCGGGCAATTTCGAGCATTGGCCTGGCCGTATCCACGCCGTGAACTTCGAATCCCGCCTGCGCCAGCTTCGCCATGACGCGTCCGGTGCCACAGCCGACTTCCAGGACGGGCCCCGGATACTTGGCCGTTACGTCCAAGTAGCACGCTATGTCCTGGCGGAAGTCAGAGACATAGAGGTTGTAGAAGTCCGCATACCGCCGCTCGATCAAATCCCGGTTCTGCATTGGCGACGCACTTTACGAATACGCGAAACGGGTGGCCAATCCACCTGTACTGGAAGCCGCACTTCCGCACCCAGCGACACCCACGCGATGCCACGGATGACGACATTGCAATCGTGCTGTAGCAGCGATGCCGCCCGGTCGGACGGGGAGGATTGAAAATGGCTTTCGTGCGGTGGATTGAAGTGCCCGAAGAATCGCTATGCTCCCCGGCGAATGAGTGCAAAGACGGACAGTGACCCGGGGTTCGACCGCGAGCAATTCGTGCTTGGCCTGGCCGAGTTTCTTTCGAACTGGGGTGCGGATAGCACGGCGGCGCTGATGGAATCCCTGCCGCTGGGTCTGGCGGAATTCGACGACCCTGCCCTGGCCGAGATGGCACGCCGCCAGCTGACCACCGGTGATTCCTGGGGCTACCACGCAGCCGATCCCGTGGGAAGACGCCTGTCCCATCTGGCGCTGCGCAACTCGATCCTGCCCGCCTCCAAACTCTTGAACGCGCGGGTTCTGGAGGTGACGCGCGGGCGATCGGTGGTTTTTCTGGGCAACCACCTGAGTTTCGTGGACGGCAATGTGCTGGATTATCTGTTCGAATCAGCCGGTTGCGGCGCGGTCAGTGAACGGCTCACCGTGATGGTCGGCCCCAAGGTCTTTGCACTGCCGATCCGGCGCCTGGCGAGCCTGTGCTTTGGAACCATCAAAATCCCACAGAGCACCGCGCGAGCGTCCGGCGAGGCCGTCATGTCCGCGCGCGAGGTGGCCAAGCTGGCCCGTCAGACTCTGGGTGTGGTGGCGGAACGCCAGAAACTCGGCGAGCACCTGCTGGTCTTCCCCGAGGGCTCGCGCAGTCGCGACGGGCAGATGCAACGCTGTCTGGCCGCAGTCGCGCGCTATATCGAACACGAGGACGCGCTGGTCATTCCCTTCGGACTCTGGGGCAGCGAGCGCCTGGTCCCGATCGAAGAGGACCACGTGTATCCCGCAGTGGTTCGCGCGCGGATGGGTGAGGCCCTGGATCCGGTCGCGCTATTTCGCGCTGCGGGAGGCAAGCGCAATGTGGTGGGCGACGCGCTCGGCTTCCTGATTGCCGATCTGCTGCCCGAGGCGTATCGCGGTGTCTACAGCGGAGTCACGGCGGAACTCGAACGTGCGCGCGACGTGGCCTCGGGTGTCCGGGGCGGATGACGCCGTGAAACGAACCCGGTTCGTCTGCTGGGTATCGCTTCTCGTTCTGTTCGCCCTTCCGTCACCGGCGGCCGAAGATCCGTTGGCGCAACGAGCCCAGGAGTTTCGCCGCGCTCTGCTCGAGCGGCACTGGTCGCGCGAGGGTCTGGTGCTGTATCGCGTGAAACTGAGCCAGATCGCGCGCGACCTCGAAGTCGGCAGCTACCCCGATCTGGCCGATACACCGACGTTCAACGGAATCCTGGCGGCCAGCGCCTGCGCGCACTCCCGGCACAGCTCCGGCGCTGCGCGCGCCGAAGCACTCGCCGATGCGGAACGTGCGCTCTCGGGACTGGAGCTTCTGGCGCGCGTGAGCGGCCGACGCGGTTTGCTGGCCCGCGCAATTCGCCGCAGCGGGCCCTCCTCTCGCCGCCCGGAGCGCTGGCATCGGGGCGCTTCGGGTTACGAGTCCTTCTGGTGGCGCGACGACGCATCGATGGACCAGTACGCGAACGGACTGGTGCTGGCCACAGCCCTGTGTCGCGACGAGTTCCCCCGGCGCACGCGTTCCCTGGTCGTCGATGCGGCCGAACATCTGCTCGCCAACGATATGCAAGTGATCGATGTCGATGGCGAGCCCACGCGCTTCGGAGATCTCTCACCCCGCTCGGGCTTCGGATTCAACGCTCAGGCGCAGCTCACCGGCTACGGACTCTTCGCGCTCGCAGCCGCACTCGACGATGATCCGCGCTGGTCCGCCCAACGCGATCGTCTGCGCGACCGCTTTCGCGTGGGCGCGCGCTCGCGCGTCACCAATCTGAGCGTCTTCGGCATCACCAACCACTCCAACGATCTGATGGCCTTCCATCTGTATCGCGCGCTGATCCCGCTCGCGCGCACAAGTGAAGATCCGGTGCTCCCCGAATTGCGTCACGGTCTGTACCGAGCCTGGTCGCGAGTGCGGGAGTACGAGAACCCCTACTTCACCGCGATCTTCTGCCAGCTCGAACCGGGCGTGTGCAGTGCCGAGCTGCTGGAATCCGTGCGCTCGCAACTCGCCTCCTTCCCGCCAGACAAGCGCAAGCAACCCGCGAGATCGGGCATCGAGTCGCTCCCGCGACGCTGGCTCCCGGGTCGCAAGTTCGAACGCCTGGCGCGCTCGCCCGTTCCGATCGGGTTGCGCCCGGCGACCTCTTTCGAATGGAAATCCAGTCCGTTTCGGCTCCATCGTGCTGTCGCACCTGACCTCGAATTCACCGGGCTGGACTTCCTGGTCGCCTACTGGCTCTACCTAGACTTGCTTGCCGAGGCTGAAGCGGTTGTGCCGTGACTCCACCGGGTTAGGATGAGTGCCCGGGGGGTTGGGGGCAGTGCAGACTCGGGCCATTGGCAGCGTCGAGGTTCGCGCGAAGATCGCTACCCGCGAATCGGGTGAGTTCTTCCTGGGTCGACAGCCGGGTGTCGACCGCATGGTCGTGCTGCGCAAGCTGCGCGCCGATCTCCTGTCCAATACGCGCCTCGTCGAGCGCTTCCGGCGCGAGGCTCGGCTGGGTGGCCGCGTCGTACATCCCAATATCGTCGGGATCTTCGACCTGTTCGGCTCTCGTGGTGACCACTACCTGGTCATGGAACACGTCGATGGACCGGACCTGCGCGAAATCCTGAGCTGGGACAGAAAGCTTCGACCCGGCATCGTGGCGCGCATCGGCCTGGAACTGGCCCGCGGTCTGTCCGAGGTGCACGACCGCGGCGTGATTCACGGCGATTTCCGGCCCGAGAACATACAGCTGAGTCGCTGGGGCGACGTGAAGATCGGCGGTTTCGGCTACGCGCGCGAAGCGGACGAAGAAGAACCCCCAGAACTGCCTGTCGAGAGCGAATACAGCGCTCCACCGCTCGGGGCGGCTGGAGCTCCCGCCGCGCGCCTCGACGTGTACTCCTTCGGAGTCGTGCTGCGCGAAATGCTGACCACCCATGGCGAGCCCCCCAGCGGACTGCGCGCCTCGCGGCTCGAACGCTCGTTGGCGCGACTGATCGAACAATGCGTCGCGGAACTCGCAGCCCAGCGTCCTTCGGCCGCCGCGATCGTGGCAAAACTGGAAGCGATCCAGACGCGACTCGGTGCACCCGAGACGCGCAACGAGATCGCGGCCTGGCTGGTGCTGGCGCGCCGCGGAACGCCCGCTCAGGTCAAACCCGCAGAGAAGGCGAAACCGCCCGCGCGCGTGGAAGTCCGCGAAACCGCCGAGGGTCCGCGAGCGAAGCGAAAGATCGGCTTGCCGCTGGCCGGTGGCGGCGTACTCGCGCTTCTACTGGGGGCGAGTCTGTTCGGCCCGGCGCCCGCTCCGAGCGACCCCGAGGCAGACCTGGACGTGACACCGCCGGTCAATGCCGGCGTAGACACCGCGACCGCCAGCGTGCGCTTCGCGGTCTACCCCTGGGCCGAGGTCTCGATCGATGCGCGCAAACCCTTCCTGACTCCACGCGCCGCGGAACTGGAACTGAGCGCCGGTCGGCATCGCGTCGTCTTCAAACACCCTACCTTCGGTGAGGTTTCGCGTGAAATCCAACTGGAAGCGGGAACGACCAGTGTCGTCCGGCACGTTTTCCAGAAGGCGAGCCGACCGTGATGCGCCGACTCTTCAGGGCCTCGGCCTGCTTGCTGATGCTATTGCCACTGCTGGCTAGTGCGGCCACTCCAAAACAAACCGACGTCCGGCAGCACGTCGTTCGCATCGGCGACACCTGGTCTGAACTCGCACAACGCTACTGGGGCAACGCGCGCCTGGCCCCTGAGCTGGCCCATTTCGCGGCACCGAAACAGGAAAAGCTGCGACAGGGTCAGACGCTGAGGATTCCAGGACTCGGTGAGCACCGCATCGCTGCGGGTGAAACCCTGCTGGGCATTTCGCGCATGTACGACGGCGGGGATCGCTTCGCCCACGCGCGAGCGCTCGCGAGCATCAACCGAATCCGCAACACCAGAGCTTTGAAGGTAGGCCAGCGCATCCGGGTCCCCGTATTCGAACCGGTAGAAGAAACTCAGCTCCCGGCGGTTTCGCTGACTCCGAAAACACGGCAAAAACCCAACCCGCCCGCGAAAACGCGCGACGAGAGCCTCTCGGACGGCCTGCGCTTCGCCATCAATGCCTACGTCGACGGGAGCTACGAAACTGCCCTCGCGCGGCTCGAAAAGCTGCGGACGCCTGTCCTGGCTACGGGTAGTGTCGAGGAACGCGTCCGGCTTCTGCGCACGCTCGTATACCTGTACGTCGCCTACGATCGCCTGAATGACGCGTGCGCAACCGACCTGGGCCTGCGCGCAATCGCACCGGGCGAGAACTGGGATGGCGACCTCGTCTCGCCCAAAGTCGTGGACGCGCTCCGTCGCTGCCACGAAGGCTGAGCGGACTCTTTCCCGAAAGGTCCTTCTGCGGCCGGCTTTCTCGAAGTCAGCTCCGCGCTTCTCAGCACGCAGCTAAGACGCCGGCGCAGCGTATTGAGAAATGCGGGCCAGAGCTTCCGCGGCCTGTGCGGTGTTGACTGCCTCGCGCTTCGCGTAGGCCAGTACCTCGTCCAGGTTTTCGGGAATGACGCGCAGCCTGGCGCGCGTCGCGTCGGCATCACCGCCCTCGAGTGCGCAGGCCAGGTGGATCAGGCCCCCCGCATTGGCCAGAAAATCCGGCACGTAGAGCACGTCGCGCGCCGCGAGTCCCGCAGCGACATCCAGGTTGGCGAGAGGATTGTTCGCACCGCCGCACACGATCTGGCAGGGAATCGCGTTGGCCAGCGCTGAATCGATGACCGCCGGTGGTCCACACGGTGCGAATACGTCGCAGGAGACCCGCGTGATCTGATCCAGTTCGACCGACTCAACTCGACCCGGGTGTGCGCGAAGGACTGCGTCAATCAGATCGGATTTCGGGTCGGCGACCGTGACGCGAGCGCCATCTTCGAGCAGCAGGAGCAAAAGGCCGCCGCCCACGCTGCCGACGCCCTGAATCGCGACATGAGCGTCGGCAGTCGTTTTTCCAAACTGCGCCAGCGCCGCGTCCAGGGCGAGCTTGACGCCCAGCGCGGTGAACGGGCCGGGATCTCCGGCACCACCCAAGCGGACCGGCAGCCCGCAGACATGGCGGGTGCGCTCGCCGATCACGGCCATCTGCTCTTCACCACTGCCCATATCCGCCGCGGTGATGTATCGGCCTTCTAGGCTTTGAACGAAATCACCAAAGGCCAGTAACTGCTCGCGGGTCCGGGTGCGCGGATCGCCCACTACGACGGCCTTTCCACCACCCAGATCCAGTCGCGCGAGTGCTGCTTTCCGAGTCATGGCCCGCGCCAGTTCCTGCACATCCCGCCGAGCCGCGGCGGAGTCGGGATATGGCTTCCAGCGGCAACCGCCGAGCGCGGGACCGCGGAGCGTCGAATCGATCGCAATGATCATCTCGACGCCTTCCGTCTGGACGATATGCAGCGACTCGCCGTCCACCTTCTGGATCAGCCCGGGTTCCTCAGAACGAGTTCGAGGCCACTGGCCCCCGGTTCCACGGGCTCGGGGTGTATCGCAACCGGGTCGGATGGCTCGCGGGTCAGAGGATCCCCGTCACTGTCGATGCGGGCGGAAAGCAGGATCGGTCCGACAAAGGGTTGGCCCGGGAGCATCACGTTCTCCGGACCGATCTCGAATCTCACGGGAAACCGCGCCACCGGAATGCGCAACGCAGCCAGGGGGGGACCCGGAGAGACCGTGCGCGCGACGACGAAAACGAGTGCGTCGGGAGGCGCTTTCTCACCTTCGCCGAGGATCAGGGTCCCCGAGATCGTGGCTCCGGCGGCCGAGGGCAGCGCGGCGGCGCGAGGCGCCGGCTGAAACGGCGAGCGAGCCTGGCGCTGTTCGAGTCCGGGCACGCGCACGGGTCGCTCAGGGCGAGCGGGCTCGTCCGCGGGATCAACCCATTTCTCCAGGCTGCGATCGCAGGCGGACGCGTACAAGATCGCGGCTGCCAGCAAGAATCGAGAAACCAGAACTCGCAAGAATTCCTCCGAAGCTGGACCTTGGCACACTTGCCTGATTTTGGCCGCTTGGGGTCGTGACGAGCGGCGATTGCGAGGGTGAAACGCCCCATTTCGACCAAAAGCGGCGGCCTCACTGGGAAATTGGGCTCTCGGAGTCCTGTGGGTCGCTTGAGGCAGCTGCACTTTTTCCTGCGGAAAGTATGGAAAATGCTGAGGTTTCGAGTATTTTTCCCTCGCAATTCCGTGGCGGTCGGGTGGCCCTTCGTTATAGTCCCGACCCCTTGAAACCTGCTTCGCGGGAGGCTCCATCCCTATGGCAATCGCAATCAAGCTAGAGGTCACCCTCACAGTCGAGGAAACCTCGCTAGAAGACGCTCTAGCAGAATACGACGAGCTGACCGTCAGCGAGCTGGTTAGTCAGGTGCTGGACAAGGCGATCGCGCTGGAAGGAATCCAGGCCGAGGTCACCCAGGGTCCGAACTCACTCGAGGACTACGACAAGGTGCGCGAGGTCAGTAGCTGATCTGATCGCACGCGGGGTCTACTGAGGGAACAGTTCCAACTGCGTCGGTTCGGGGGTCGCCGTGGCCGCATTACGCGCGGGCGGGCTGCCCGATTCGGGATCCGACGGGGAAATCGATCTCGGCGGCACGCTGGACCTCAGTGGCCAGACCGGTGACGGTGCCTCGATCACACGGGCCGTGATCGGCCGCTCGGGGCCCGGCCGATAGATCCCTCGCCGCTGAGCGTAGTTCCGGATGCGCTCGTAGAACACCCAGAAGCGGCGGCCGTGGTTGAAATGCTTCAAGTGCGCCAGCTCGTGGCACAGGGTGTCGACCAGGGACGAGTATTTGAGCAGCTCGCCGCTGCGGATACTGCGCAGACGGATCTTGATATTTCCGTCCTCATCGCAAATTCCGTAGCGCCGTTTGACTCGGCGGCTCTCCGCTTTCAGGGAGGCCAGGGGCAGCCGGAAGGCTCCCGCCAGGATCGCCCCATGTCGCCTCAAACGATCCATTACGAGCTGTTCTTCTTGTTTCTCGGCTTCCGTCAATCGAGCGGGCTCCGAGGGGGTATGAGAAAGTATACCCTGTGTCGATGGCCGAACCGCAGCTGCCCGAACGCTTTCCGATCTTTCCCCTACCGGACGTGGTTCTGTTCCCTGGGGCGTACCTTCCGCTGCAGATTTTCGAACCGCGCTACCGGGCCATGACCCGCGATGCGTTGGAAGGCGACGGAGTGATCGGCATGGTGCTGATCAAACCCGGTGAAGACATGATGGCTCGGCGCGCGCCGGTGTTTGAAGTGGGCTGTGCGGGTCAGATCGTCGAATCCCGAAAGCTCCCGGACGGGCGTTACCACCTGGTGCTTCGCGGACTGCTCAGATTTCGAATTCTCGACGAGGAACAGGCCTCTTCCGGCTACAGGTGCGTTCGCGCAAGCGCGCTACCCGAAACCCCTTTCGAAACCTTTGAAGAACCCTTGCAAGAGGAGTTCAATCAGAGATGCGAAATGCTCCAGCAGAAGATGCTGGAACTCGCGCAACTGACCGCACCTGATAACGTAGCCGACCTCCGGGATCGCATGCGCCTACTCAATCCCGTGTTGCTCACCCACGCGATCGCCTTCGGGCTCGATTGCCTTCCGCTGGAGAAACAGAGCCTGCTCGAGTGCGACGATCCGCTCCTTCGACTCGACACGCTTCTCCACCTGGTCGAATTGAGAACCGCGGCTGCTCGACTTCCCAGCGCCAGCAGCGCCCTAAACTGATTTTCGAGTATTTCGACGAATTTCGACGAAATCGGTCGCCTAGTGGAGAATCAGTAGAATCCGTCCTGTTGACGGCCAGCTTCTTCGCTCTTGCACCATCTGTGGATTCCGCTGTGCAGAACGAGCCTGTCGT
>JAAELY010000092.1 GCA_024226335.1 bacterium | reverse complement strand
AGGCACGAAGGAGATGGCATGAACGGATGGGACGTCTTCACCTGGTTCAACGCCGTCGTCCTGGTCGCGGTCACGAGCCTGATCTTCCTCTTCTTCCTCCGCGATGCGGCCGGCATCTTCAAGCAGGAAGGAAGAGAGAAGGAATGAGCGTTTCAGGCGCTCGCGTGGTCTCCGTCCATTCCGGGGACCACGAGGACCTGCACAAAGACGCTTTCGACGCGCTCGAGGTCGACCTGGAGGGATTCCCCGGCGACGGACATCGCGGCTTCACCCGGGTCGCCTGGAAAGGCGACAAGGATCCCGAGGGCACCGTTCGCCGGAACGAGCGTCAATGGTCCGGAGTGTCCGTCGAAGAGCTGGCGATGATCGGCGGGCGAATGGAGCTGAGCAGGCCGCTCGAAGCCTCCACTCTCGGCGCCAACCTTTGTGTGGCCGGTATCCCGGACTTCTCGGTACTGCCGCGGGGTACGCGGTTGATTTTTCCTTCCGGTGCCACCCTGGTCGTCGAAGAGACGAATCCTCCCTGCAAGGAGATGGGAATTCAGATCGCGGCGGCCTACCGGACGAAGGCCGGAGAGCCCGCGGACTACAGACTGTTCCCGAAACACTCGATCGGACTGCGTGGCGTCGTCGGTGTTGTCGACGTTCCGGGCTTGATCCGTGCCGGCGATCGGGTGGTCGTGGAGATTCCGAAGTCGACCGCCAATGTCCACGGGCTGCTAGAGTGATCCGCTGATCAGCACCGAAGGAGGCCGCAATGTCAGAATCCATCCGAACCGCGAGTCTTGCTGTCTT
>JAAELY010000091.1 GCA_024226335.1 bacterium | reverse complement strand
TTCGTGATGTCCCACGACCAGACCTGGTTCGGTGCTGTGGCCATGAGTTCGGGCTTCGCGTACTGCGGATGCTGGAGTTGATTGCGGCGCTCACGCACCGGCTGGCACTCGGCCAGGACCCGGTACATCGTGCGCTCGCTGCAGAGATACGTCTTCTCGTCGAGCAACGTCGCGAACACCTCGGCGGGCGATCGATCGACGAAGCGATCCGAGCTGAGTACCTCGACAACACGTTCGCGCTCGTTCTTGCTTAAGGCCCGGGCGGGCGTAGGACGGGGCTGCTGACGCCCGGGAATCGGCCTCTTGCGGCGATAGAATGTTGCGCGCGACACACCGAGCGCCGTGCAGGCCGGCTCAACACCGACCTGCACGGACAACCCTTCGGCTGCGATCAACAGTCCTTCCCGTCCTCGAGGCTGAAGCCCAGCAGCCCGGCAACTTTTTCCTGAACATCCAGGATCGTGTGTGCCTTGTGCAGGTCCTTCTCGAGGCGAGCCACCTTCGCTTCGAGTTCGCGGACTTTCGGTTCGAGCGGGTTGCTTGCCTTTGGCTTCGCGCCGCGCTTCTTGGACCGCAGCCCGCGAAGCGCTCCCTCGTCTCGTGCC
>JAAELY010000090.1 GCA_024226335.1 bacterium | reverse complement strand
TGTACAAGCCTTTCAAGGACGGCCTTGAGAGGTCTGCGGCGTTTGATCAGCTCGACTCTTTGATGAAGGAGCGCATCCTGTTCATCGACGGCGCGATGGGCACGCAGATCCAGAAGTGGAAGCTGGAGGAGTCGGACTTCCGCGGCGACCGGTACACTGACCACAGCGACGAGCTGAAGGGCAACAACGACCTTTTGGTGATCACCCGCCCGGACGTGATCGAGTCGATCCACAACGCGTTTTTGGAGGCTGGTGCTGACATCATCGAGACGAACACGTTCAACGGGACGACGATCTCGCAGGCCGACTACGCGCTGGACCAGAAGGAGGAGGTGGATTTGATCAACACGACGGCGGCGCGCCTGGCGAAGAAGTGCACTGCTGCGTACATGGCTGCGAACCCCGGCAGCGTGAAGTTCGTGGCCGGCGCGATTGGCCCGACGAACAAGACGCTGAGCGTGAGTCCGAGCGTCGAGAACCCCGCGCTGCGCGGCATTACGTTCGACGAGGTGGCGCAGGCGTACTACGAGCAGGCGGTGGCGCTGTACGAGGGCGGCGTCGACTTGTTCCTGGTCGAGACGATCTTCGACACTGGGAACGCCCGCGCTGCGCTGTACGCCCTCGACCGTTTCTTCGAGGAGAAGGGCGTTCGCATCCCCGTGTTCGTTTCGGGCACGATTGTTGACAACAGCGGCCGCACGCTGAGCGGCCAGACGAACGAGGCGTTCTGGAACAGCGTGAGCCACGCCAAGCCGTTTGCGATTGGTCTGAACTGCGCGTTGGGCGCGAAGGACATGAAGCAGTACATCGCCAACTTGAGCCGTTGCGCAGACTGCTACGTGTTCTGCTATCCGAACGCGGGTCTCCCGAACGCGATGGGCGGGTACGACCAGGGCGGCCCGGAGATGGCGGAGGACGTGCGTCCGTTCTGCGAGGAGGGTCTTGTGAACGCCATTGGCGGCTGCTGCGGCACCGGCCCCGAGCACATTGCTGCCATCAAGGCGATGGCCGGCTCGTACAGCCCTCGCGAGACGCACGGGGTGGACGACGTCATGCGTCTGAGCGGCCTTGAGCCGCTGAACTACGTGCCGGACGAGTCCAACATGCGTTCGACGTTCCTGATGATCGGCGAGCGGTGCAACGTTGCCGGTTCCCGCATTTACAAGAAAGCGATCGTCGACGGCGACTACGACAAGGCGGCGGGCATCGCCGTGTCGCAGGTGAACCAGGGCGCGGACATCCTGGACATCAACATGGACGACGGCCTGATCGAGGGCGTGCCGGCGATGACCCGGTTCGTGAACCTCCTGGTGTCCGACCCGGAGGTGTCTCGCGTGCCTTTCATGATCGACTCGTCCAAGTTCCACATCGTGGAGGCGGGCATCAAGTGCTGCCAGGGCAAGTGCATTGTGAACTCGATCTCTCTCAAGGAGGGCGAGGACAAGTTCCGCGAGCAGGCCAGCGAGATCCGCCGACACGGTGCCGCCGTGGTGGTGATGGCGTTCGACGAGGAGGGCCAGGCCGCGACGTGCGCGGAGAAGGTCCGCATCTGCACTCGCGCGTACCGCATCCTCGTGGAGGAGGTGGGCTTCAACCCTCAGGACATCATCTTCGACCCAAACATCCTGACGGTGGGCACCGGCCTCGCGGAGCACAACAACTACGCTGTGGACTTCATTCGCGCCACGTCGGAGATCAAGCGTCTCTGCCCCGGTTGCAAGGTCTCTGGCGGCGTTTCCAACATCGCGTTCTCATTCCGCGGCAACGAGCCCGTGCGACGCGCGTTCCACTCGGCCTTCCTGCACCATGCGTGCAAGGCCGGTATGGACATGGGAATCGTCAACGCCAAGCAGGTGCAGGATGATGTCTACGAGAAGATAGACAAAGAGCTCCTGGA
>JAAELY010000089.1 GCA_024226335.1 bacterium | reverse complement strand
GACCAAAACCCCTCCGTAGAAGGAGACAGCGGGAAGAAAGGGCGAGAAATCGAATCGAAATACATCCTCACCGCCATGCCATATCGTCGTATACATAAACGTATTCCAACAGGCAGTATTGATCACAAGGTAGTGCGCAGCCAAGATCACCACCAAACCTGCGATCACTGGTTTCGATCTTGAAAAACTCAGCGCAAGAAAGAGAAACGTTGCCGCCGCGATGAACATGAGCTGAGGGAATGTCCATGACAGCGGCATTTTTCTTCGGCGAGACAGTATGGTTGTTCACCGGTAGGCGCAAGCCATCCGGACGTTCGGTAAAATAAGTGTGGCAGATCTGGCCGGAGGCATTTCTCGTGGGCTATCTCGCATCACGAGGATACGAGACCTATCCACATCCGGGACACCACGAAAGCGATCCCGAAAACCAACCAAACTACTAATGACAAAAAAAGTAACCAGATCCACCACACCTGAAATCTACATCGGACTCGACGTCCACAAAAGCTCAATCTCGATCGCCTACGCGGCGGCCGACGGCTCCGATCCCGTCTTCTATGGCAAGACTGCCGGCAGCAACCTCAGCGCCGAGCGCGCCCTGGCGAAGCTGCGCAAGAAGCTCGGCGTCGAAAAGGAAGATCTCCGCATCTGCTACGAAGCGGGTCCCACGGGCTTCATTCTCGTCCGGCGCCTGATACAACTCAACTACGACTGCATCGTCATCGCCCCGTCCAAGATCCCGCAGAAGCCCGGCGACAAGGTCAAGACAGACAAGAAAGACGCCAGGAAGCTCGCCCGCCTGTTGCGCGCCGGCGAACTCGAGCCTATCCACATCCCTTCCGTGGACGACGAGGCCATCCGCGACCTGTGCCGCGCCCGCACCGACGCCGTCCAGGCGCGCAGCCGCGCCAAGAAGCAACTGCTCGGATTCATGCTGCGCAACGGCATGGCCTACACCGGCAAAACCAACTGGACGCAGGCGCACCTCAACTACATCCGCAAGGTCGCCATGCCCGACCCCGTCCAGCAGATCGTCCTCGAGGAATACATCATGGAGATCGACGCGCTAGAGGAGCGCGTCGCGCGCCTCCTCGAACACATGAAGGAGCAACTCGAGACCTGGAACCGCGAGCCGATGGTGCGCGCGCTCATGTCCCTGCGTGGCTTCCAGATCGTCACCGCCATGACGCTCATCGCCGAGCTCGGCGACCTCGACCGCTTCGCTTCGCCGCGCCAGCTCATGGGCTACCTGGGTCTGGTTCCAGGCGAGGAGAGTTCCGGGACGAAACGTCGCCAGGGCGCCATCACCAAGACCGGCAACTCCCACGCGCGCTGGATGCTCGTCGAATCGGCCAACGCCTACGAAAACAAGGAGATGGTGTCGCCCGCTCTATCCAAGCGACAGGAGGGGCAGCTGCGCGAGGTGAAGGTTCTCTCGTGGCGTGCCCAGACGCGCCTCTGCTACCGCCGCCGCAAACTCTCCGCACGCAAGCTCGCCCGCAACAAGATCACCATCGCCATCGCCCGCGAACTGTGCGGCTTCATCTGGGAACTCGACAGCATCCTGCGCAGCAAGAACCTCGTCACCAAGCAAACAACCTAGCCAGCTCGAGCCCGGGAAGGGGCGAGCCTCAATCGGAACCTTTTCGACTGCCGACCACTATTTATCCCTTCGGGCTCTGCGGCGTCGCTTCGCATCTCACGGCGCTATCGCGCGTGGCAGTCAATTGACCCCCGCCCCTTCCCTGACGGGTGGTCTCTACAAGGATTTCAGAAGAAATCCTCTATCGCACTAACAAAACCACAACCGCCGAAACCCAACCCGAAAATGAACCAGAACCCAGGAGG
>JAAELY010000088.1 GCA_024226335.1 bacterium | reverse complement strand
CTAGCCCTGATCCGTCCTACCGCCTCGGCGAAAACCGCCTTCGGCTCGCGCCCGAGCACGCGCTTCGCGGTCGTACTCGACCGCGCTCATCCTCACTTGGGTGAAACCCAAGCTCCGGTGAGCAAGGCCTGCGTGCGACCCCGAATCACGCACTCTGACGCGTTTTCTCGCGACGCGGTATGACGGATCAGGTCTAGCGGGCTCGTTCCTCCGCCAGCCTGTCGTCGATGCTATCCTCCCGGGCGATGCGTCGACTCGCCTTCATCTCGCTGGGATTCGTGCTTCTGGGCATGGTGTTTTACGCGTTTGGCCTGGGGGTGTACGCGGTCAGTTCCACTGCAACGGATCTCCAGACCCAGCCCCGCACGCCGGAGGAAGCACGCGCCACGCTCGACGAGCTGGGGCTTGGTGCCATGTATCCGTTTGCCAGTCGTTTCGTCGACACACCGCACGGACGCATGCACTACGTGGAAAAGGGCAGTGGGCCGGTGGTGCTGTGCCTGCACGGCAACCCCACTTGGTCGTTCCTGTATCGCGACTTTGTGAAGGGGTTGTCCGGTTCGGCGCGCGTGGTGGCTCCCGATCTGATCGGCTTCGGTCTGTCGAGCAAGCCTTCGCGTGTCGATGACTACTCGATCGAAGCTCATATCGACGACGTGTCTGCGTTGATCGAAGCGCGGAATCTGCGAGACATCACGCTGGTCGTTCAGGACTGGGGCGGTCCGATCGGTATCGGCGCGGCCATGCGTCATCCCGATCGAATCAAAGCGATCGTGGCCATGAACACGATCGCCTACGTGCCGGGTGACGGTGATTGGAAACCTCCGCTGTCCCTGCGGGTGATGCAACGGCCGGTCGTGGGCGAGCTTCTGGTTCAGGGTTTCGGCGTGTTCAATCGCCAGATCGTGCAGATGGCGCTGAGCGGCGGGCGAAACGGTCAAGACGATGTCGTGCTGGCCGCCTACGATCGCGTGCAGGGAAACTGGCAGGAGCGCGCCGGCACTCTGGCATTCCCTCGCTGGTTGCCCAGCGGGCCCGACCATCCGGTGGTACCGCTGCTCTCGCGCCAGGATGACTTCCTACGCGGCTTCGCGGGGCCCGTGCTGTTGGTCTGGGGCCTGCGCGACCCGGTCTTCGGATCCGAACTCGCCGCCTGGCGCGAGCGTTTCCCGAAAGCGCAGGTCCTCGAACTGCCCGATGCCGGCCATTACCTGCAAGAAGATGCGGCCGAGCGCATCGTGCCGCGCATCCGTCAGTTCCTACGCGAAACCCACTGATCGTCAGCGATAGATTCCGGGGTGCAGGAGTTCGACGACTGCGTCGAAGGCCACGCTGAACATCATCGGCCCCAGGAACATCCACACCACCACGAACAGACCGATGGTGAGCACGGGGGTGCGCAGTACCTCGCGAATTCGCAAGGCCGCGTCGTCGGACAGGAAGAGTGTGATGATGGCTGCACCGTCCAGCGGCGGGACGGGAATCATATTGAAGATGAACAGGATCACATTGAGCATCAGCGCGATCGAGAGCAGATGCCCGACACCGGCGGCGCCAGTAGCCGAGGCAACCAGGTGCGAGAACGTGACCGAGTCGGGAGCCATGAAGTTCCCGTTCGCGAGTCCGATCTTCAAGATCACGAATGAGAAGAGGGCGATGGCCAGGTTTGCAGCCGGTCCCGCAGCCGCCATCCATGCGGCTCGGCGCGGGTAACGCTGTTCCCAGGCGGGATCGTAGGGCGTGCTGGCCCAGCCGATGCAGTAGCCGCGCGTCAGGGCGAACAGGAGCGGCAACACCAACATGCCGAACGGTTCGCGCTTCATATGCGGAATGGGATTGAGAGTGACCTGGCCTCCGATATAGGCGGTCGGGTCGCCGCCCCGTAACGCGGCATAAGCGTGGGCGGCTTCGTGAGCTGAAACCGAAACGACAAAGACCGCGAACCAGAGCAAGCCCGTTATCGGATCTCCGCTCAACTGAACCAGTTCTTTCGTTCCGACAGACCTTCTTCGATCAACAGGGAGATCTCGTTTCGCACGCGATCGACCTGAGTGCCGATCGTCGCATCGTCGTCGTTGAAATCACCCTCTAGTTGCACGGGGTCGCCGAAGAAGATGCGGTACTTCACGGGCAGGGGCAGGAAGCCGAGTACACCGGCAAAGGGAAAGAACCAGGTGATGGGAAAGGCGGGCGCGCCGATCAGTTTGCCCAGGGCTTTCGAGTCGAGCAGGCCCGGGCTCTGCTCTTCGGAACCCACGATACCGACCGGTACGATGGGTGTGTTGGTCTGCAGCGCGAGTCTCGCGAAGCCGGTGCCAAACCTCTGCAACTGGTAGCGCTTGGAGAACGGCTTGATGAATCCGCGCGCACCTTCGGGGAAGACCATGATCGCTTCGTCGTGTTCGAGCAGGCGCTCGCAGTTTTCCGGCGTACCGACGACTGCGCCGGCGCGGTGGATCATTTCGCTCCACCAGGGGATCTGCGGCAGGTAGAACTCGACCATTCCCCGGCACAGACGCGGTGGCTCGGCCTCGAGCAGCATCGACATGGCCAGCATCGCGCCGTCCATGGGGATGGTGTTTCCTGCGTGGTTCGCGATCAGCAGGACGCGGCCTTCGGGGACCTTCTCGATCCCACGCGTTTCCACCCGGTGGTAATGGCGGTACAGGAACGCCCCCACGGACAGACCGCGGCGCATATAGGACGGACTCATTCCGAACGGGTCGTAGCCGTATTCGTTCAGTTCGGTCGGGATGCGATCGATGCGTTCCTCGACGTCTTCGGACAACTCGCGGATGCTCAGGGGCATGGGTACGGGCATGGGTTCCAGTATAGACCCCGCCGCGCGAGTGTCAGTAGCCTGTCAGCGACGGGCTTCGCCCGACAGCCTGGGCGGGTGGGGCAGCTTGCCCGGTATGCGAGGCCAGGCGATCGGTGTCAGGTCGCTTTCGATCAGGGCACCCGGTGGAATACCGGGCCTGTCGACGCTGGGGTGGGGCTGCTGGGTTTGGCTGCGATGCGAGCCGTATGCGAAGTAGGTCATGCTGTGGACCCGACTGGTCTCGCAGGTGGTGTTGGGGCGTGCCGCGTGAATCGTCCGCCCGTGGTAGAAAGCGACGCCCCCGCGAGGCACCTCGACGAATACCGGATCGATGTCGCGCGAGATCTTGTTGGGGTGGCTTTCGAAACCCGTCTCGTTGAGGGTACTCGCAAAGCTGAGTTGCTCGAAGTGGTGCGAACCGGGCTGATAGCCCATGGCCCCGTTTTCGAAGTTGGAGCCGTCGAACGGGATCCAGGCCGTGATGGTTCTCATTTCTTCGATCGGCCAGCGTGTGTGGTCCGCGTGCGGGCCCGTCCCGTGAGCGCCCGCCCGCTTGTACACGGCTTTGTCCTGCCAGATTCGCAGCGCGTCGACGCCCAGTAGCGTCGAGGCGGCTTCGCCGATGCGCAGGTGGAACGTGAGGGGGCGCACCTCTTCGCAGTCCTCCCAGAGATTCTGGCAACCGACTGAAGTCCGGTCGCAGCGATTGCTCCGCTCGAGTGCCCGCGCATTCCGGACTCTGCGCGCAGTGACGGCGGCATCGACCGCGCTGCCGAAGCGGCACAGTTCCTCGTCGTCGAGCAGGTCGGGGATTACCACGAACCCGTCTCGGCGAAATGCCTGAAGCTCCGTCGGGGAAACCGCCGGTGGCTTCAGCGAACTTGTCGGAGGAACTCCGAGAGCCCGTAACCCACTCGATCGCCCATACGCCACTCCGTCATGCCCTCGCCAATATGTGTGGTCATGCCGTCTCGCCGGTTGCGCAGCGGAATGAAGCCTTTCACATCCCCGTGGATCTGAAGCTCTTCACCGCTCGCGGTCTTGATCCGGGCCGTCACCGTTCGGTGAAACAATCCGTTGTCTTCGTATTCCGCTTCGATCTCGGCTTCGGTGATCGGATCGATCTCGTCGCCGCGCACGATCACGCCACCCAGGTGGGATTTGTCCGGACCGCGTCGCACGATCGAGACCATGCCGCCCAGATCGGGGCCGAAGTTCAGAGTCAGCCACTCGTAGCTTTCGATCGCCTGCCAGTAACGAGGTCCCCAACTGTGATCGCGCAGACCGTAGCCATTGATGGTCCAGGTCTGATCTTCGATCTCGAGCGTGCCCGTCACGGCCATGTGTTGTTCGTAGTGGGCGGCGCCAAACTGTTCTTCGGCCGGCCGATCGCTCTCCTTCTTGGACTTGGCCCCGCCGTACATCGGTCCGACGGCATCGTGGATCAGGTCGAGCTTGACCTTGCGCCGGGGGTTCTCGGTGAACGCCTTCTTCGGATCGGCCATCTGACTGGGATCCTTCAGATCGATCACCGAGCCCTCGTAGACCGTGCGTAGTTTCTGCGCGGGTTCGATCACTTCGAAGCGCACACCGCCGGCATCGAAAGCGTCGTTGTGATCGATCTGCGGGCGCTTGAACATGAACAGTACCCGGCCGTCTTCCAGGTAGATCGTGACCGTCATTTCGGCGTTGCCTTCGTTCGCGCGATTGCCCAGGCGAATGAAGCCACCGATCGACTGCTCCGGATCGAAGAAGTTGAAGTACATGCTCTCGTTGAAATTCTCTTCCGGACCCAGGGGATGGGTGAAGTCGTCCTCGGGAACCAGGTTGCCGATGATCCGCGCCATGAAGTCTCCTATTCGATCCGGTCCGTCGCGTCGCCGCCGTGTCCTGAATGCGCTCGGGCTTCAACTAGACGGTCGTGCGGGCGGGTTCCAGGGCGTAGAGCACCCGGTAGGGCACCCACAAGGGACTTGTATCACAGACGCGCCAGGTGTTGCGATCAGCGGGACGCGAGGCTTTTGGCCAGGCAACGCTCTGTGATCAGAAGACAATCAGCGTTCCGATCCGCTCCGGGGCTGCGACGGCTGCCTGTCTCGACCGCCGTGACCCGGCCTTCTCGCAGTTCGAAGACCAGTTCGCAATGATTGGGTTCGAATGCTTCGCTGCCGATCGCTTCGCGGCCTGACCTGCGATCGCGCGCTCCGTCTTCGGCCTGAGCACGCGGGCTGTGGGCGGTGCCGAGGCGTTGTTGGCGGCGCTCTTGCCAGCTCCAGATGGAGCTCGGCGAACTCTGTTCTGCATCGGGCGGGATCACCCATCGATACGTGAGCCGTTCCAGTTCGGGAAGGCTCCGCACGTCTTCGGGTACCGGCAGGCAGTCGCGCAGTGTCCGGGCCTCCAGTCCGATAAATCTCGAGCGTAGGTGTTCTACGTGGGCAGAGTACGAACTCAGGCACGAAGAGGACGCGAGACAGAACAGCGCAGCGATCCAGGTCCGCATGCTCGAGAGTACAGCTCGGGTCAGGTCTACAGACCAGAATCTGTCGCTGTTGTGCACGACGCTGCGTACAGAGTGGCGACGGGAATGACTTTCTCTGCAGCGAGCGAGTAGAATGACCGGGATCCATTTCTCGATCACCGACTTCTCGATCACCGGAATCGATCGGTGGGCCAATGACTTCCAGACGAAAGCGAAGGAGATCCCTCGATGGCACGACTCCGCTACGTGAAGAGCGCAGAAGAGCTCCGCAAGGCTGCCGGGACGAACACGGAGTTCCTCGACAGCTCGATCCGCTCGATCCGCGCCGCCTACGAAACCGATCCCGAGCTGGTGGCCGCAGTGTTGCCCCAGCCGCTGAAGCCAACTTCACGGCCGGAGATCCACACGGTGATTTCCGAGGTCAAGATCCACATCGCCGAGAACTTCGACATCGAGATCGGCGCGGCCACCTTCGGTGTGTTGTGCGACTACGAAGGAGTCGAGGGCACCTATCAGATCACCATGCCCATGACCACGGAACAGGCCGTGATCGGCGGTCGCGAAACGTTTGGCGAGCCCAAGAAGCTGGCGCAGATCGACTTCGAGAAACAGGACGACTCGATCGTCGCGAAGGTCACGCGTATGGGGGTTACCTACCTGGAACTGCGCGGCACTCTGGGGAAGGCGCTCGGAGCGCAGGACTTCAGCGACTACGCCTATTGCTACAAGGCCCTGCCATCCATCGAAAAGGGCAAGGGTTTCGACAGTGATCCGCTGCTCGTACGCCTGGAGTGGAAGCAGCACCTGCGCGAAGCCCAGGCGGTAGAGGGCGAAGTGATCTTGCGCGAGTCGAACTTCGATCCGGTGGTCGACCTGCCGGTGAAACGACTCGTCAAGCTGCAATACGACGAAGGTACCAGCGAGAGTGGCGGACAGATTCTGCGCAGCGTTCCGGGCGACTGGTTGCTGCCCTTCATTCACCAGCGATACGATCAGACCTGATGAAAGACTTCAACGGGAAAATCGCAGTGATCACGGGTGGGGCCAGCGGCATCGGTCTGGCCATCGCGGAACGTCTGGGAAGAGAAGGGGCCAAACTCGTACTCGCCGACATCGAACCCGCCGCGTTGAACCTCGCAGTCGAGCAATTGGCCAAGCAGGGTGTAGAATCGAGCGCCGTCGTCAGCGATGTTTCGGACTACGCGTCGGTAGAGGCGCTCGCCGATCAAGCCTATGAGCGCCACGGGGCCGTCGACATCCTGTGCAATAACGCCGGTGTCGGAACCGATGAAACCGCTCAGCGCATCTGGGAACTTCCGCTCAGCGATTGGAAGTGGGTGTTCTCGGTCAATATCTGGGGCGCGATCCACGGGATCCGCGCGTTCCTGCCGCGCATGATCGCCCAGGACCGGGAAGCCCACGTCATCAACACGTCTTCGGGCAATGGGGGACTCACGCTGGTTCCCACCACGCCCATCTATTCGGCTTCCAAGAGTGCGGTCACCACGGTGACCGAAACCCTGAATCAGCAGCTTTTGATGACCGGCTCGAAGGTCAAGGCTTCGGTGTTGTTTCCCGGTCCGAGCATTGTCGAGACCAATATCTTCAGCGCCGAGCGCAATCGCCCCGAAGATCAACGCGACAAGCCCTGGGACGGTCCGAGCGTCACACTCGAGGATATCCAGAACATGGCGAAACAGGCCGGTCACGATCTGGTCGCGACCCAGCCCGAAGAAGTCGCCGAGCACTTCCTGGAAGGGCTGCGCGAGGACCGCTTCTGGATCCTGCCGGCCAGCAAAGACATGGAGGCGAAGATTCGCGCACGCGCCGATGGAATCCTGGCGCGAGAGAATCCGAAACTGTCCTTCTAGCCCGGGAAACCACCGGTCAGCGGCGAAGCCGCAGGAATTGCGCTACCTCAGGCTCACTCGCGCCCGTAGTTCAATTGGATAGAGCACCAGACTTCGAATCTGGGGGTTGGAGGTTCGAGTCCTCCCGGGCGCACCAGGGCAGGGCGCTTCCGTTGCCCAGGTCCGCGAGACGATCGACATCCTCAGAGATCGATCGCTGCGTCGAAGCCTTCGCGCATGGCGCGTTCCAGGTAACCGAGTTCGCGGCCATCGCCGATGGCGACCAGGGGAACGCCGCTCTCCCGCAGAGCTTCGATTCCGTCGGAATCGGGTGCCAGGCCCGCCGCGAGAATCACGTGATCGGCAGGCGTCTGTTCGGTGCCTTCCGCGGTGCGGAAGTGAACGCCGCTCTCGTCGATCGATTCGACCTCCGCACTGTTGACGAGTCTGACCCCGGCGCTTCGCAAATCGTGCAGTGCGCGCCAGCGACGCGGATGCGCCATCTCGAGCGCCATCACGGGGCCCGCTTCGAGGACGATGACGTTGCGATCGCGTTCCGCCAGGAACTCCGCTAGTTCGATGCCGACCAGTCCGCCTCCGACGATTGCGATTTGCCTGCCCAAAGGCATGTAGGCACGGGAGGCGCTGCGCAGCTTGCTCGGGTCGCGGGAGATTCCGCTGGCGCGCCCCGCCCGCACGGCGAGTCGGCCGGCCAGTGACAGTGAAGCGGACTGTTCGGGGGTCTCATCTCCGCTGAGCAGTGCTCGGAGATCGTCGCCGTCAAAGACATGAGGCAGGTCTGCACCGGGGATCTGCGGCCGTTGTCGGATGGTTCCCGGCGCAGCCAGTACGACATCGGGGCGCAGTTCGCGAATCGATTCGGCCGTCGCCTTCTGGCCCAGCAGGAGTTCGATCGGCAGACTCCGCACCTGATTCTCCAGCCAGCGAAGCAGGCGCTCGTTCGGTTCGTACACCAGGGCGGCGAAGCGCAGCGTCCCGCCCAGTTCCTGACTTTGCTCGCAAAGTATGACGTCGTGTCCGCGAATCGCGGCGATGCGCGCGGCCTCCATTCCCGCCGGGCCGCCGCCGACCACCAGTACGCGTTTCGGCTCGGCGGCCGGTGAGCGAAGGACCTGCGCGAATTCCGCTTCCCGTGCCGCCATGGGGTTTACCGCGCAGCGCACGGTGCGGTCGAAAAACGGCTGTGCCACACACAGGTAGCAGTAGATGCAGGGCCGGATATCGCGGGCGCGGTCTTCGCTCAGCTTGTTTGCGAGTTCGGGATCGGCCAGGAGCTTGCGGCCCATGGCAATCACGTCGGCGTTTCCGCTCCGAATGGCCGCATCGCCGACCTCCGGTTCGATCCGGCCGACGGCGATCGTGGGAATCGACACGCGGCGCTTGATCCCGGCTGCGAAGTCGAGATAACCCGCCTCGCGGTGCACGATCGGAGCCTCGGTGAATCCGGCGCCCAGGGGATTGGCGTAGGCGCTGACGGAAATCGCGTCCGCACCGGCGGACTCCAGTAGTTCCGCGGTTTGCTGGGCGTCGCCGAACTCGATGCCGTCCGGCGTTCCGAACTCCACGGCGTCGATCCGACACCAGATCGGAAAATCCTCGCCTACGCGCCGCTTGCACGCGCGCAGGGTCTCGCACAAAAGCCGCGCGCGGTTCTCGACACTTCCCCCGTACTCGTCTTCCCGGAAGTTTGTGGCGCGGGACAGGAACTCGGAGAAGATATAGCCGTGGGCGCCGTGGAGTTCGATCGCGTCGAAACCCGCTTGTTGTGCGCGCGCCGCCGCATCTGCGAAGTCGGCCACCAATCCTTCGAGATCCTCGTGCGTGGCCGCGCGGAATTTCGGCGGATTTCCTCCAGTCGCCCGCATCAAGAGTCCGATTTCCTCACCGCTCAGGTCGAGTGGCCCCAGCGGACCGGCTTCGCGCGGAAGGGAGGGCATCAACAACTCTCGACCCTGGCGCATATCATCTCGCGCCACCTTTCCGTGGTGGGCCAACTGCACCGCAATCTTTGCTCCGTGGCGCTGAACGGCCGAGGTCAACGCGCGCAATCCGGGCAAGAACGAATCATTCGACAGGCCGATCTCGTGTGCCGTGTTCGCGCCGCGCGGATAACACGCAGAAGTGTTCTCGGTGATCAGGAGACCGACGCCCCCGCGCGCCCGTTCTTCGTAGTAGCGCACGGTCGGTTCGCGTACCTGGCCATCGCCTTCGACGATTTCGACACCCATCGGGGCCATCGCGATGCGATTGCGCAGGTCCATGCCGCCAATTCGGCCGGGCGAGAGCAGATGTCGGAACACGCAACGACCTCCGGATTAGGGGCGCGGCAGGTGGATGTCGAAGCCGGTAGCGGAGTTCCGCTTGCTTCGCAGGCCGATCGACCCGCCCATCTGCCATACCCGTCCGTAGACGACCGCCAGGCCATGACCGTCGTCTTCAATCGGCAACACGATAGGACTCCCCTCCTGACCCGCTGACCTTCGCAGACGTCCCCCGCGCTCGCCAGCCCATTGCCGGCTAGCGTTGAGGCACGGCTCTCCCCCGTCCGGCCTTCAAGGCGCGCAGACCCTCCCGTGCGGGTGTGTACAGGGGATCGATTTCCAGGGCGCGTTCCATCATCGCAATCGCCTCCGCAGTCTTGCCCAGACCGCCGAGTGTCGCACCGAGGTGCTCGTGTGTGACCGGATTGGCGGGGTCGAGTTCGAGAGCTCTTCGCAGGCTCTTCTCGGCGTCCCCCAACCGGCCCGTGTCGAACCAGGCGCGTCCCAGGCCGAGATGCCCGTCGGCGTAATCCGGCTTCATGCGCACGACTTCCGAAAGAAACTCGATGGCTTCATAGTGTTTGCCCTGGGCGCTCAGTGCCAGTCCCAGGTCTTTGCGCGCGCGCAGGTCCCGCGGTTGAATGCGCACCGCTTCGCGGAAGTGCGCCTCCGCTTCGACGAAGCGTCCCTGTGTTGCCGCCTGATAGCCGATGTTATGCTGAGCGACCGCGCTGTTCGGGTTCTTTGCCAGAACGTCGTTCCACAACCGGCCGTGATCCTGCCAGATCCGGTTGCGCGAAACGCTGGCCGTCGCCAGTAGCAGGACCGCGATCAAGGCGACCGTAGTTGCATTGCGTTCCGACAAGGGGATGGTGCCAAGCGCCCAGGCGGGCAGAAGGACCACTGCACACATCGGCAAGTAGAGTCGGTGCTCGTAGATCAGGTCGAGAGCGAGGAACGAGGACTCGAGTGCCAGATGCAGAAAGAACCAGGCGATACAGAAAGACACGAGACGCGCGCGGCGCATCGACCAGAGGCCGATAGCGGCGAGGCCCAGCAGAAACAACATCGAGGTCAAGGTGCTGATCGGATCGAAGAGGGACTGCGATAGCGGCATGTCGTGGATCACGTTCAGCCGCGAGGGCAGGGGAAGCACCAGCAGGCTTACGTAGAGCGCCACGACGCGAAGCTGGGTGAGCAGTCGCTCGCCCAGCGTGAAGTCCTTCTCGTCATACATCGAAAAGACCGCGTCCACGACGTGGTCGAAGCCGAAGATCAGAAGGATGGCCGCGGCGACACCCGCACCCGCGAGCGCGATGCGCAGAGCGTTCGCGCGCAACCAGTCCGTGTCCAGGTCGCGAGGGAAGTAGTACTCGTACAAAAGGATGGCCGCCGGTAGGGTGATCGCGAGTTGCTTGGAGCCCAGGGCCAGCAACCAGCTCAGCGCGCCGCAGATCCACAGACTCCAGCGAATCGAAGGGGTGCCGGACTTGCGCCCCCGCACGTACAGAAGGAAGGCCGCCAGATAGAACATCACCGCGAAACCATTACTGCGCTGATACAGATAGGTGACCGTCTGAATCTGGATCGGGTGCGCCGCAAACAGGGCTGCAGCCGCCAGTGCGAGTCCTCCAGCCCGTTCCGGAGCCAGGCGCCAGCGCTCGTTCGGCAGGGCTTCCAGTTCGCGAAACAGGCCGAGCGCGAGCGCGTACGCCAGGAACGTGGTCGCGATATGGGCCAGTGTGTTCACGAGGTGGTACCCGGTGACGTCATAGCCGCCGAAGTAGTAGTTGAGCGCGAAGCTCAGATGTGCGACGGGTCGCTTCTCGGGCCAGCTCTCGGTGGCGGCCAGATAGAGGCGACCCAGGTCGAATTCACTGATGCGAATCAGCGGATTGCCCAGCACGCTGGTCAGGTCGTCGAACAGAAACGGCGAGTCGAAGGTGTTCCAGTACACGCCCAGGGCCAGTACAGCCAGAACCAGCAGGCGGGTTCCGTGTGTGCGCATCAGCTGGCCCGAAGACTCAGGAGCCGCCGCCAACCGCGGGTAGGGCTTCGGGGGCGGGTGTTTCGGCGCTCGCGGTGTGGGGATTCGGGCTTCGCTGCGAGATCTGCATCTGAACCTCCGACATGCGCTCGCGTGTGAGGTTGTAACGGTTCAGGAACGCGATTCCCACACCCATCAATACGGCCACGCCAGGACCTGCCACGACGGCCAGTTGCAAGACGGTACTGGCGGGGACTTCTTCCGGTGAAACCTGCAGCGGGAACTGGATCAGGAACAAGGCGATCGACGCGAGACCCGCTCCAAGACCGACGGCGGCTTTGGTCGAGAAGGCGAGCGCGCCGAAGAAGATGCCCTCCTGCCGACGTCCGGTGTTCAGTTCGTGCTCGTCGGTGATGTCGGCCATCATGGATCCCGCGGCGATGAGTGAACCGGCCGCACCCAAAGCGGCGAGGAATGCGAAGACGTAGATCGTCGGGACGTACAGGGCGCTCTCGTTGGCCGGGAACAAGTCCACCATCTTGAGCAGAGGCAGAATCGCGGTCAGGCCGCTGTACCAGCAGATTCCGAAGATGAAGACGTGCTTCTTGTCGAACGGTCGGGCCGCGATGGCCCAGATCGGCGTTCCGACCACCATGCCCAGAAGCGACAAGGCTCCGATCATGATGGCGTGGTAGGTCTCGAGCCTCCAGAAGAAGGGGCCCATATACGCCCCCAACGAGTCCGCAGTTCCCCGAGCGATGAAGAACAGCAGCAAACCGATGAAGAGATTGCGAAAGCTGGGGTTCTTCAGAGCCTCGCGAACTTCGCCGGAAAGGCGTCGCAAGCTGAACGGTAGAACCTGCTCCGCCGGTGAAGTCAGGTGCGGAATACGCGAATGAGTTCCGAGGGCCGAGAACAGGATGCTGAAGGTCATCAAGCCGCCGAAGAACAGACCCATGGGCGCATAGGCGGCCGGGTTGAGTTGCCCGTTTTCGAACTCCGGTGTGGGCTTCATGAAGTAAAGGGCGCAAGAGATCAGCAGGATTGCCGCACCCAGAAGCCCGAAGAAGTTCCGGAACGCCACCACCACCGTGCGCTCGTGATAGTCGCTGGAAAGTTCGGCGCCCAGCGACATATGCGGGACGTGGTACAGAGTCATCGACAGGCGTGTGAGGACGGTGAAGATCAGCATCCACAGGAAAAGGAGTCCGTGGGAAAGATCCGCAGGGGGGCGGAAGACCAGCGCAAACATGATGCCCAGCGGAATGGCCGAGGCGTACAGGAACGGGTGACGGCGACCCCAGCGATGCCGAAAAGCATCGGAGAGCGAGCCCGCCATGGGATCGGTCACCGCATCGACGATCAGCGCCAGGAAGATGGCGAGGCCCGCCAGCAGGGGCGGCAGGCCCAGTACCTGGCTGTAGAAGAGCAGCAGGAAAAAACCCAGTCCTGTGTTCTTGAGGCCTTCGGCCATCTGACCGAAGCCGAACCAGAACTTGGTTGAGAACCGGAGCTTTTCCATGGGTATCGATTCTACCCGAACCCGGCCTTCTGCTTCGGAAGGTTTTCCCGAGTCGAGTTCGTTCTGGTAGAAGGCCTGGGCTACGCTGGCGCCATGGCGAGTGGGCGCTGGGAATTCTGGATCGATCGCGGGGGGACCTTCACGGATTGCCTCGGTCGCGATCCCGAGGATGGCCGGTTGCGCGTGGCGAAGGTGCTTTCGTCGGATCGGGCTCCACTCGACGGCATGCGCCAGATTCTGAGCCTGGCCCCGGACGCTCCGATTCCTCCCTGTGATATCCGCATGGGAACGACGATCGCGACCAATGCTCTGCTCGAGCGCAAGGGTGCGGACTGCGCACTGCTGATCACTCGGGGCTTTCGCGATCTGCTGCGCATCGGCACGCAGGCGCGTCCGCACATCTTCGATCTGCAGATCGTTCAACCCGAAGTTCTGTATCGTGAAGTCCTGGAAGTCGATGCGCGTTGTGACGCAAGCGGCCGGGTCCTGCAACGCCCCGACGTCGGGGAACTTCGCGCGAGACTCGCCGCGGTGCGCGGTTCTGGGATCGACAGCCTGGCGATCGTCCTACTGCACGCCTATCGCAGCTTCGATCTGGAGCGTGAACTGGGCGAAGCCGCGCGCGAACTCGGCTTTGCTCACGTGGCGCTATCGCACGAGGTCGCCGCCGAGATCGGCATGCTGGGTCGTGGAGACACGACTTGTGTGGATGCATATCTGACGCCGTTGATACGCGACTACGTTCGCACGCTCGAAGCCGAGCTTCCCGGAAGCCGCCTGCGCATCATGCAGTCGAGCGGGGGCCTGACCGACACCCAGCGTTTCCGTGGCCCTCACGCGATTCTCTCGGGTCCAGCCGGAGGTGTGGTTGCGTACGCACACGTGGCGCGTGAAGCGGGCCTGGCGGGGGCGATCGGCTTCGACATGGGAGGCACGTCGACCGATGTTTCGCGCTTCGATGGCGAGTTCGAACGCGTGTACGAAACCGAGACTGCAGGGGTGCGTGTGCGTGCGCCCATGATGGCGATCCACACTGTGGCGGCGGGGGGCGGGTCGATCTGTCGCTACGATGGCTATCGCTTCTCGGTCGGACCAGAAAGTGCTGGGGCATCCCCCGGGCCGCTGTGTTACGGACATCCGGACGCGCGCGAGTTGAGCGTGACCGACATCAATATCGCTCTGGGGCGGGTACGGCCCGAACGTTTTCCGTTTCCCCTTCAGGTAGAACGGGTCGAACGAGCCCTCGGGGAACTCGCCGACAGGCTGCGCGAGCACGGGCACGAGCGTACGAATCTGGAGATCGCTTCCGGGTTCCTCGAGATCGCGAACGCGAACATGGCCCAGGCGATTCGCCAGGTGTCGGTGGCGCGCGGCTATGACGTGCGCGACTACGCACTGGTGGTTTTTGGCGGTGCGGGTGGGCAACACGCATGTGCACTCGCGCGTCGCCTCGGCATGCGCAAGATCGTGTTCCACCCCTACGCCGGTGTGCTCTCGGCCTACGGAATGGGTTTGGCCGACGTTTCCTGGCACGGAGAACTGGATCTGGGCCGGATTTCCCTCGCGGATTCTGAACTCGAACCGAAGCTGCAGGCCGCGTTCGAGAACCTGGAGCAGAAGGGCCTGGAAGTCCTGCAGAAAGAGGAGGGCTTCGCGCGCGAGCGCATCGAGGTGATTCGCAGACTCGACCTGCGTTATCGCGGAACCGAGACCGCGCTCACTTTGACGGAAGCCGGTCGTGATCGCGACGCAGCATTCGAGGTCTTGCACCGGCGCCGCTTTGGTTATGCGCGCGCCCAGCATCCGGTGGAAGCCGTTGTGGCTCGCATCGAAGTCCTGGGCAAGCAGGCCCAGCACGGCTCATCGCCCGCGATCGCAAGTCAGAGCGGAGTGCCCGCGGAGAAGCGAATTCGCATGTTCAGTGCGGGAAGCCTGTGCGATGGCGTACCGGTGCATCGCAGAGAGGATCTGCAACCGGGCGAGAAACTCGCCGGCCCGGCCCTCGTGCTCGAGGCGACCGGTACGATTGTCGTCGATCGCGGTTTCGAACTCGAACTCGACGCTTCGGGCGCGATTACGCTCTCGGATCTCCAGGGGGCCGAGTCGCTCGATCGCGTGGCCGAGTCGGTCGATCCCGTACAGCTCGAGATCTTCAACAATCTGTTCATGTCGATCGCCGAACAGATGGGTACCGTTCTGCGTCGCACGGCTCTATCGACCAATATTCGCGAGCGGCTCGATTTTTCGTGTGCCGTCTTTGATTCCGGCGCCGGACTGGTGGCGAATGCGCCGCATATTCCGGTGCATCTAGGCGCGATGGGCGAGTCGGTACAGGCCGTTCTGCGCATCCACCCGAACCCGGAGCCGGGCGATGTCTTCGCGACCAATGATCCGGCCGGCGGCGGATCGCATCTTCCCGACATCACGGTCGTGACGCCCGTGCACGAAGCGGACGGAATTCTGCGCTTCTTCGTCGCGAGTCGCGGCCACCACGCCGATATCGGTGGCATCACGCCGGGTTCGATGCCGCCATTCTCGCGCACGCTCGAAGAGGAAGGCGTGGTCCTGCGCGGTCTGCGGATCGTGCGGGGCGGTGTGCTCGACGAAGAACTTCTGTTTGATGCTCTGCGCAGCGCCGCCCATCCAGCCCGCAATCCGCAGGAGAACCTCGCCGATCTCGAAGCGCAGATTGCCGCGAATACCATCGGTGTGCGTCTTCTGGGGGAGATGTCGGAGCGCTACGGCGAGCCGGTCGTGCGCGCTTACATGCAACACGTACAGGACAACGCCGCAGCCAAGGTGGCCGAGGAAATCGGCCGGCTCGACGATGGTGAACACCGCTTCGAAGATGCGCTGGACGACGGAACGCCGATCGCTGTTCGCTTGAGCGTACGTGGTGAAAGCATGAAGATCGATTTTGCAGGCACGGGCGCTGAGCTAGCGGGAAATCTGAACGCGCCGCGGGCCGTTACGGTTGCAGCGGTCATCTATGTTCTGCGCGCGCTCGTCGGCGAGGACATCCCGCTCAATAGCGGCTGTCTGCGCCCCGTCGAGATCGAGATTCCCGAGGGTTCCTTGCTCTCGCCGTCAGCGGGTGCAGCAGTTTGTGGGGGCAATGTCGAGACCTCCCAACGCGTGGTCGATGTCCTGCTCGGCGCGCTGGGCAAGCTCTCCGGGAGCCAGGGCACGATGAACAACCTGACGTTTGGCAATGAGCGTTTCGGCTATTACGAAACGATCGGCGGCGGCGCCGGTGCGGGCGACGGCTTCGACGGAGCATCGGGTGTCCACACGCATATGACCAACACGCGCATCACGGATCCCGAAATCCTGGAGTCGCGTTTTCCCGTACGCCTGCACCAGTTCTCCCTGCGCGCAGGTTCTGGCGGGGCTGGCCGCTGGCGCGGGGGAGACGGATTGGTGCGCGAGATCGAGTTTCTCGAGGACATGCGTGTATCGGTTCTTTCGGAGCGGCGTGCCCGGGCACCATTTGGACTCAAAGGCGGCCGAGAGGGGCTTCCCGGCCGCAATCTCTGCGACGAATCGGAGCTTCCGGGCAAGACCAGCCTGGAGGTTCCCGCGGGGGGCATCGTACGCATCGAAACACCCGGCGGCGGAGGCTTTGGCGAGCCCAAATCGTGATCTGGGGTGGAGCTGTCCGGAACGCCTCGTAGGTGTATCCTGAGGACATGAGCCACACCGGGTTCATCCTGCATCCCGGTCAACGCATCGCTTCGACCCGGGAGTTCGCGACCAGTGCCAAGCGCACCGGCCGAGTTCCCGTGATTCAGCTCTTCGGCCGCTTGAGCGGCGGAGAAGTCTTCCTGATCGAGGAGACGCGCTTTCGCCCCTACTTCTTCGTGCACGAAGAGGCGGCGCACCTGCTCGAACGCGAACACGATGTGACCCTGGAAGCGACAGAACTGCGCTCGCTCTCCGGCCGAGCACTGACTCGCGTGGTCGCGCGCATGCCCGGAGAGATACCGCGACTGCGCGAGCGCATTGAATCCATGGGCCAGCAGGCTTATGAAGCCGATATCCGCTTCCCCTACAGGTTTTTGTGTGATCGAGGCGTGGGTGTCGGCGTAGAGATCGCGGGAGAACCCGAGATTCTCGCCGGGGGGTTGTTGCGCTTCCTGAATCCAGAGATCCGCGCAGCGGACGTCCAGCCGGAACTCTCGGTGCTCTCGATCGATATCGAAACCACATCCGATGCAAGCCGCGTGCATTCGGTTGCGCTGGTCGGTGCGGGGGCCGATGAAGTGCTCATCGTATCGGACACGCCGGTCGAAGCAGCCGTGGTCTGCAGCGATGAGGCGGAACTGCTGAGCCGAGCGGCCGAGAGTGTGCGCCGAATCGATCCCGATGTGATCACCGGCTGGAATGTCGTCGATTTCGATCTGCGCGTACTCGCGACTCGGGCGCGGGCAAAGCACATCCGTTTCGATGTGGGACGCATCCCCGGTCCGATCGACTTGCAGCGCGACGGTTCCTACACGCGACAATCTCGAGCCGATATTCCCGGGCGCATCGTCCTCGACGGCATGAATCTGGTGCGCGACGCGTTCATTTCACTGGAGGACTTCTCGTTGGAAACCGCTGCGCGCACCCTCCTGGGCCGCGGCAAACTGATTCAGCCTCACGACGGCGATCGCGGCGCCGAGATCCAGCGTCAGTATCGGGAAGAACGCGACGCGTTCGTGGAATACAACCGCGAAGATGCAAAGCTCGTACTCGATATCCTGGAACAGGAAGCCTTGCTCGATCTCGCGATCGAGCGCAGTCGATTGTGCGGCATGCAACTGGACCGCGTGGGTGCGAGCATCGCTTCCTTCGATCGGCTCTACTTGCCCAGGTTGCGAGCGCACGGTTATGTGGCGCCTTCTGTGGATCGCGAGCGCAAGAGCGCGCGCGTTCAGGGTGGGGCGGTCATGGACTCGCAGGCGGGGCTCTATGAGAACGTGGCGGTCTACGATTTCCGCAGCCTCTATCCCAGCCTGATGCGCACGTTCAACCTGGATCCGCTGGCCCACGCGCAGCCAGGCGAACGTCCGATTCGGGCCCCCAACGGGGCGGCATTCTCCCGTACGGAGGCGATCTTGCCGGAGATCCTCGAGGGATTCTTGAAGCGTCGAGCACGCGCGAAAAGGCGCGGCGATCGCCACGCTGACCTGGCGATCAAGATCATGATGAATGCGCTGTTCGGCGTGATGGGAGCGGCTTCCTGTCGCTTCTTCGATCCCGCCGTGGCGAATGCGATCACCGGTTTCGGCCAGGACATGCTGGCTCGCACGCGGCGCTTGTTCGAAGACGAAGGTGTGCGGGTGCTCTACGGGGACACCGATTCCGTGTTCGTCGCCCTGTCTGAAAAGGCGAACCCCGAAATCGTTCGCAAGCAGGCCGAGTCACTGTTGGAGCGCACGCAAGCCCAGCTTTCCGCGCAGATTCGCGAGCAGTACGACGTGGAGCCGCGCTTCGAACTCGAACTCGAACGCATCTACTCGCGTTTTTTCATGCCGACCGTGCGGGGCGGAAAGCAGGGCAGCAAGAAGCGCTATGCGGGACTGGTCGACGACGAGTTGCGGGTCGTGGGTCTGGAAGCCGTGCGCCGCGACTGGCCGGCGGTCGCCCGACGGCTGCAGCTAGGCATACTGGAGCGGGTCTTCCGCGACCAGTCCGCGATTCCCTTCGTCCGCGAGATCGTGCGCCAGGTGCGCGCGGGCGAATTGGACCGGGAACTGGTGATCCGCAAGGGCCTGCGCAAGGGCAGCGTCGAACGCTACACGGCCCGCACTGCGCCCCACGTGGAAGCCGCGCGCAGGGCCGGAGGCAGAGTGGGTCGCGTCGTTCGGTATGTCATCACGCGCTCAGGCCCGGAACCGGTGCTGCCCGGCCTGGAGTTTCCCAAGGATCCGGATCGCGAGCACTACGTCGAGAAGGTTCTGCGTCCACTGGCCGATGCGATCCTGCCGTTTGTCGGCGGAAACTTCGACGAGGCGATCGGTGCCCCGCATCAACTCGAGCTCCTGTAGCTGGCGCGCTACTGATCGGTGAGGTGGCGGGCGTCGATGATGGAAACGCCGGAGTTCGTTTCGACCTTCACGGTCAGGTCGTGATCCCCGGCGGACAGTGGACTGTCGAGCGTGCCGTTGTGCCGCCCGTTCCAGCCGACGTACGCCTCCTTCTGTCCGTCCATACGAATCCAGCCTTCGCGCAGTCCTTCGTCGGAGACCGCGCGCAGGCGAACCTGCGGCATCCCCGGAAGGCCACCGCGTTCCAGTTCGACCTGTGGTGGCACCACGCTCACGCTCTGTTCGGGAATCGGGATCTCGATGCGGCGCATGGCCCAGGGGCCGGTCAGGGTCACGGCGACTTCTTCAGGTCGCGCGGATAGTGGCAACTGGAGGTCTTCAACCGCGCCCGGTGCCATGCTTTCGAGCGAACGCGTCGCACCCGGCACGCCGATGAGCACGGGGCCCGTCGGGTGTTCGCCGCGATTCGTCAGCCGGATGCCGATCTCGGCGGGCGCCAGGCGTTTGACTTCGATTGCGAGCAAGGGTGCGTGGTTGGCCACCGCCAGCACGATCTGTTGCGACCCCACGTGTCGGTCGCCACTCGCGATCAGCACCTTTACCGGGTGCTGCTTTGCCGACAGGCCGTTGGGTGGAGTGATCTCGAACGAGCCTTTCGCCGAGCCGCCAGCGGGAAGCGTGCCGAGCGACACGAGCTGGTTCTGCACGTAGGTCGCGGGTGCGCGCAGGGCGATCCACGTGTCGGGTACCGGGAACGAATTGGGGTTGTGAACCTCGAGCGTCAGGACCGAGGACTCGCCCGCCACCAGG
>JAAELY010000087.1 GCA_024226335.1 bacterium | reverse complement strand
TGCACGATCGCGGATCACGCGCCTCAGCGGACGTGGCGGCATCTGGACACGATGCAGTTCGAGACGAGGATCGTCGCGCGAACGCCTCGCGCCGACTGCAAGGCATGTGGCGTGAAAACGATCGCCGTGCCTTGGGCGGAAAAACACTCTCGCTTCACGCTCTTGTTCGAGGCCTTCGCCATCGACGTCTTGCTCGCATGCGGCAACATCAAGGCGGCGACCGGACTGTTGGGGATCACCTGGGACGCCGCTCAGCGGATAATGGACAGTGCGGTTCAGCGAGGGCTGGCGAAACGCGAAACGGAGAAGATCGAACATGTCGGCATGGACGAAAAGAGCTTTAGGCGTCGCCACAACTACGTGACCGTCCTTGTCGATCTCGATGGTTCCCGTGTGCTTGAAGTGACCGAAGGTCGCGACGAAAAGGCGGCCAATAAGGCCTGGGCGGCGATTCCCGAACGGCAACGCAAAAAGGTGAAGGCCGTCGCCATCGACATGTGGACGGCGTTCAGAAACGCGGCCACTAAACATGCACCCCAGGCCGATATCGTTCACGACAAATTCCATATCAGCAAACACCTCAACGACGCGGTCGACAAGGTTCGCCGGAAGGAGCACAAGGCCTTGAAGAAGGATGGCGACGAAACGCTCGCCGGCTCGAAGCACTCCTGGCTCTTCAATCCGGAAAACATGAAGGACGAGCGCTGGCTTGAGTTCCAGTCGCTCAAAGACTCGGAACTCAAAACCTCGCGTGCCTGGGCGATCAAGGAACAGTTCCGTTGGTTCTGGGAATACGCGTACGCCGCGAACGCCAAGAAGTTCTTCGACCGATGGTACGGCTGGGCCGCGCGAAGCCGGCT
>JAAELY010000086.1 GCA_024226335.1 bacterium | reverse complement strand
GCCAAGCGCCTGAGATCCCGTAGGCGCGAGGGAGACACCATCGCGAGACTCGGCGGCGACGAGTTCGTCTTCGTGATCTCGTTGCTACGGCACAAAGAAGATGCCGCGGTTGTCGCCGAACAGATTCTCGAAGTGCTCAAGCCGCCGATTCAGATCGCCGAGTTCGACCTGCACGTGTCGGCCAGCATCGGAATCGCGATCTTCCCCGACGACGGCGACGAGGCCACCTCCCTGTTGAAGAGCGCCGACGTCGCGCTCTACCGCGCCAAGGAGCTCGGTCGCAACAATTATCAAATTTTCGAGCCGAAGCTCAACCAGCGCGCCATGGAGCGATTGGTCCTGGAGAAAGACCTCCGACGGGCGATCCACGACCGCGAGTTCGTGCTGCAGTACCAGCCACAGTACGACATGCGGACCGGCAGGATGCGCGGCGTCGAGGCGCTGGTACGCTGGCAACAGGGTGACGTGATCGTTTCGCCGGGCAAGTTCATCCCGATCGCCGAGGAGTGCGGCCTGATCGTCCCTCTGGGCCGCTGGGTGCTCGAAGAGGCGGTGCGCCAGTGCGTGGAGTTCAACCGGTACAGCCGCGATCCCCTGCGGCTCTGCGTGAACGTCTCCGCGCTTCAGATCCAACGCCCGAACTTCGCCAACGAGGTCTCGCAGATCCTGCAGGAAGCAGGCTTGCCGCTCACGCAGCTCGTGGTGGAGCTGACCGAAAGTGCCCTGATGCAGAACCCCGAGCAGGGGTCGTGGGCCATGGCTCAGCTGCAACAGATGGGTATCGGTATCGCCATGGACGATTTCGGCACAGGCCACTCGTCGTTGAATCACGTCTCGCTGCTGCCGATCTCGATCATCAAGATCGACCGCTCGTTCGTGATCAACTGCGCCAAGCGCAAGACCGACGCGTTGATCCTTCAGGCGATCGTCACGATGGGCCACGGCCTGAACATGAAGGTGCTGGCCGAGGGTGTCGAGACCGAGGCCCAGGCCGACGTGCTTCGGGACCAGGGATGCGATGAGGTGCAAGGCTACCTCTACAGTCGCCCGGTCTCCTCCGATGCCCTGATCGCTCTGCTTCGCGAGGAAGGCTAGGGTAGACTACGGTCCGAATTGAAGAACTTCCGGACCTATCTTCTACGGTTGATCCTGCTCGCGCTGGGTTACTACCTCAGCGGGCGACTGGGCCTTGCGCTCACGATCCCTCCGGGACACGCGACGGCGATCTGGCCGGCATCCGGGATCGGGCTGGCCGGCTTGCTGCTGTTCGGCCCGAGGTACTGGCCGGCCGTCTTCGCCGGAGCGATGGGGACGTCGCTCTACCATCCTCAGGTCATCGACGCCCAGGCGCTGGCGATCGCGGCGTTCATTGGCGCGGGCGCGACGTTTCAGGCGTTGCTGGGACGCCTGCTGGTCAGGCGGCAGGCGAGCGCCGATTTCCGTCTCGGGAAGCTCTCGGACATTTTCAAGTTGATCCTTCTCGGCGGACCCGTCAGCTGCCTCGTGAACTCCGTGGTCGGAACCGCCACGTTGCACTACGTCGGGTTCGTTCCGTGGGCCAACGTTCCACTGCACTGGTTCACCTGGTGGGCCGGGGACGTCATCGGCGTCCTGGTCTTCACGCCGATCCTCCTGCTGCTGTTCGCGCCGGCAGCAACGGTTCGCAGATCGCGCCGGATGTTCGTCGGTAGCACGTTGCTGTTCGTCTTCCTGCTGGTGATCGTCCTGTTCCACGTCGCCAGGGAGCAGGACAAGGCACAGCGACGTTTGGAGTTCCGCGGACTGACCGCTCAGGTGAGTCTGGGGATCGAACGGGACCTGGCGGTGTACTCGAACGTTCTGATGGCGTCGGCACGTTTCGTCACTTCTACGAACGATTTGACGTACGACACCTACCGCACTTTTTCACTGAAATTCTTCGAGGAGAACCCGGCAATCAAGACCCTATCGTGGAACCAAGGGGTCCACGCCGCCGAACGCGAGGCCTTCGAGGCGAGGATCCGGAACGAGGGATATCCCAATTACGCGATTCGCGACCGCCTTCCCGGCGGCACGATGGCCGTTGCGCCTGCGCGAGACGTCCACTTTCCGACGACCTATCTCGCTCCGCTCGCCGGCAACGAGCGGGCCCACGGTTTCGACACCTACGGCCCGGATCCCACCGGAGGGGGCACCCGCAGGCGCGCGATGGAGCAAGCGGTTGCCTCGAACAGCGCGATCGCGACGGATCGCCTCGCCATCGTTCAAGCTGAAGATGAGTACGGGGTGATCATCTATCAACCTGTTTTTCGCGGGGAAGCCTTGCGAGGATTCGTCGCCGGGGTCTTCGTGTTTCCGGAGATGATGTCCGCGGCAAGCGAGCTTGCAGATCGGCTGAATCTGGATTTCGTGCTCGTCGACCGCGGCGGTTCCCCGGGCAAGACGGTGTTGTTCGACTCCCGCACTCCGGACTTCAAGGAGAGTGTCGAGACACCGGGTCTGTCGCCTGGACAGCTCGTCGAACATGGCGACATCGAATTCTCCGGGAGGAGCTGGAGGATCGAGTTCACCCAGGACAGCCGGGCCTACGCCGGAAAGCACAACTGGGAGCTGTGGGCCGTGCTGATCGGCGGCATGTTGTTCGTGGGGCTGACCGGCACGTTCCTGCTCACCGTGACCGCGCGGACCGAGGCGGTGGAGCGCATGGTCGAGGAAAGAACCGCCGAGCTGCAAGAGGCCCGCATCAAGGCCGAAGAAGCAACCCGGGCCAAGAGTGACTTTCTGTCGAACATGTCTCACGAGCTGCGAACGCCGATGAACTCCATCATCGGTTTCACGAGGCTGATCCTCAAGAAGAGCGGAGGTCGACTGCTACCCAAGGAGCTGGAGGCGCTTCGAGTCGTCGACAGGAACTCCGCGCACTTGCTGGAGCTGATCAACGAGCTCCTGGACATGGCCAAGATCGAAGCGGGCAAGATGACCCTGGAAACGAGCGAAGTCGACCTCGGCGCGATGGTCCGCGAGACGCTGGAGGCGCTCAACCCGCTCGCCGAGGCGCGAGGCCTCTCCCTCGTCTCGCAAATGACCGACTCGCCGGTGGTGCTGGTCGCCGACCGGACCAAGATCAAACAGGTGTTGACCAACCTCGTCTCCAACGGGATCAAGTACACCGACGAGGGGTCGATTACCGTGAGCCTGGGATCCGGCGAGCGGATCGCCAGGATCTCCGTGAAGGACACCGGGATCGGCATGACACAGGAAGATGTGGAGCGGCTGTTCACGCATTACTTGCAGTTCGAGACCGCCGGGGGGCGGCGGGTCGGAGGTACCGGGCTGGGCCTTGTGATCGTCAAGGCCTACGTCGAAATGCACGGTGGGCGGATCGATGTCTCGAGTGCTCAGGGGAAGGGGTCCGAGTTCATCGTGGAGCTGCCGATTCAGCTGGAGGAGTCCGATGTCTAACCGAAGTTGTCTCCTCGCCGCCCTTGCGTGTGCGTTGATGTTCGTCGCCGCGCAGCCGGCCGAAGCTGCGACCTGGAGCAACACCGAGCTGCATCTCCAGTACGGCTCCCTCGATACTCCGAGCTTCGCCGGAGGGGGAGACAAGGACACGCTGATTTTCACCTTCCAGCATGCCAGCGGCTGGAAGTACGGCGACAATTTCCTGTTCTTCGACGTCCTCTCGTCGGAAGACGGAGGGTTCAACGACAACGACACCTACGGAGAGTGGTACTCGTACGTCAGTTTCCGCAAGGTCGCAGG
>JAAELY010000085.1 GCA_024226335.1 bacterium | reverse complement strand
TGCATCACGCACACGTGCCCACCATCGACGGCTTCCAATGTCCCACCGTCGTCCAGGACCCGGAGCAGAACGCGCTGCTGAAGGCCATCCTCTTCACGCCTTGGTCCTGCACCAACGCCGTGGACTGCGGCAGCGTCATGAACTTCCGCCACCTTCTATCCAATGGCTGCGGTCCCGAAGACGTAGCTGGCGATGCTGCTCAGCTCGCCGAACTCGCCGGTGATGCTTCTCGCCTCGCCGCGTCTTCCTCTTCGTCTTCCTCAAAGCTTGGCCGAGCCAGCGGAATCATCACTGTGTCGCCTCGCGTACCGCAGCGCGCGTACACGTTCCATCGGGCCTGGCGGCTCCGACACAGCGAGATCCACGTGCTCGCCGGCCGAGCAGACTGTCGCTGTGCGGCGGCGCGAAAGAGGTTGGTTCTCGCTGACACCACCGTCTTCGCGGAGAACAAGGAACCACGGGCCGAGATTCAGCACGGCGAGGCCACGAAGGACATGCTCCGCAACTTCTGCAGCCACCGCCTGCAGCGGACCATGGCTGCACAAGCCACACGGCTCATCTTGTCCTTCCTCGGCCTCCCGTGCAAGTGGCACGACGAGCAGTGCACGCTCGCAGAGTTCGCCGCCTACCTCGCCAGGGACGTCATCGCTCACATCGACCTCGCGGCGGAAGCCAGGGTCAAGAAACCGACGCGACCCCTCCAGGACGCGGAATCCGAGTACGACTCCGACAGCGATGATGGCGAACACCGCACTCGGCCCGCCATGGAATTCGTCGACATGGGCGGCGGGGACGGCGACGAACAGGACGTCGACGTCCCGCCCTGCGAGCTATCGAACTTTCCTTTGCACGAAGTCACCAGAACACTTTCCTTGTGCCTGCAGCAGGAGGACATCGCGTCGCTTCCTTTCAAGACGCGCAAGAGCCAGGCCGACCTCAACCTGATGCGCCTCAACGATGCCTACGGCACCCTTCTGCAGCAGAACTTCGCCTTCGATCCCGCCAGTACAGCACCACTCGTGCGTGGCTTCGGGCAACCTCACACCGACATGATCGCGCTGCAGAAGAAGACTATTGCCTTGGCCAAGAAACAACAGACCGGCGGCGAGGAGAATCTCGACGATGCGGATGCGAACGGCTCCATGTGGCCCAGCAGTGCTTCTCAGCAAGCTGAGCCACAGCTCGTGCCGCTGCCTTTGGCCATACAGGGGCCCGCGGTCGTCGCGCGCAAACTTCTCGAGGACGATGACTGCACGGAGGAACAGACGGACGCCGTGGCGCTTCTCGCACTGTCCCTGCAGAAGCGCT
>JAAELY010000084.1 GCA_024226335.1 bacterium | reverse complement strand
TGCGATATCACATCGGACAACGTCGTGAAGTTCAATCGCGATCTCGTGGAAGAGTTTCTCGCGCCGGTGTCGCAGAGCGCCAGGGTATGGAATCGCGATGCGACTGACTATCTCGATATCAAAGAGGGAGAGAGCTCGTTCCATCCTGGGATGACCTGCATCAAGATCCTCGATCTCGAGACGCGGGAGCCGAGGGAGAGTACCTGGGAGGACCTCGCCACCGTCAGTCGTGTCGCCGATGCTCTTCCGAACATCGATGGCGTCTGCGTGTCCGTCAAAGATGTTCCGAACTCGACCCTGCACGGTGAGATCGGAGAGTTCGTGGCAATGGCCGAGAACACCACCAAGCCCCTGGAGTATCTGTGCGAGGACAGCGCTGCGTTTGATGCGGTCATCGAGATGGCCGCAGTGATTCGCGGTGGGATGGAGCAGCTCGCCGAAAAGCCCTACTTCACTCAGATCGTCACTCCACTCCCCCTCTTTTTCGCCAAGACACACAGTGACCAGATCATTCGGGGCGCAGAGTGCGGAATCCCGGTTACCACGGGGACCATCTCTATCGGAGGCGGCTCGTCTCCCTACACGATCGCCGGCTGCATGACCCACAGCCTGGCCACCGACTTCGCTGCCACAGCCCTCTCGCAACTCGTTCGGAAGGGATCGTTCTGCATTGGCTCCTCGGAAAACACGTTCATGGAGCCCGCGACGGGAAACCTGGGGAACGCAATCCCGGATATGTTGGCCGGCATGGCCATGCGCCAGGTCAGGAGTCAGTTTGGACTGCCCCCGCTCGCCGGGGGAGACGGTGGCTCTTCCTCACGACGCTTCGACCAGGATGCCGTCAGGGAGATTGCTACCGGGTTGATGGAAGCGTTCTACCTGCAGCCAGGCACGCTGGATTACCTGGGGGTACTCGATTCAGGGATCACCTACTCTTTGCACTCGTTGCTGCTCTGTAACGATCTCGCCGGAATGCTCAGGTGCCTGTGGAAGGGGATTCCCGTTGATGACGAACACCTCGCATTGGATGTCACCCGGTCGGTCGGCCTGAGAGGGAACTATCTTGCAGATCGGCACACCGCGAAGCACTGCCGGGACAACTACTGGAATAGCCGCTACTTTGGGGCCGCGTTCCCTACAGGTTCGAGTGTCGTCCCGGGTAAGGACCTGATCGAGCGAATCGACCACGATCTGCGCGAGATCCTGGCGAACCATCGACCCGCACCGATGCCCGATCCGATTCGAGACAGGATTTACTCGATCCTCGGAGATTTCGAGGTTGCCTAGTTACATTCCTCAATAGGATGCGATCCGCTTC
>JAAELY010000083.1 GCA_024226335.1 bacterium | reverse complement strand
CGAGAAGCGGGAGTCGCCGCCTGAGCAAGAAGCGTGATCCGATCGCAGATCCGTAGATCTGCAGAGGGTCGCGCGACGCAGCGCAGGCGGATGCATCGCGCTTCGCAGCCGCAGCCTCCCTGTGCAGAGGTTCCCTAGCCCTGACGGCGGTGAGCGTCTCAGGCGGCGCGGTGGTCGGTATCCGCCCTCACCGGCGCAGCCTCGGCAGCGGCGCTATCGGACGGCACCGCGGCGGAATTTCGCCGGATCAGAGCGCTGCTCCCCAACAGCACCAGCAACACGAGGGGCGGGACGAGAGCCTCGTTCTCGCCGTGATTCGCGTGGACGTAGACGGCCCCGCACATGAGCACCATCAGGCAACACGCGGCCAGCGACGAAAGCCTGGGAATCAACAATCCCAAAGCCCCCAACAGTTCGGCCGCACCGATCGCCGTCATGGCCCAGAGGGGGTACTGCCAGCGCTCGAAGTCAGCCAGCAGATCCGAAGCGGCCTCCGCACCGAGCAGACCGGTCTTCGCGCCCCCGGCGATTGCAAACGCAAAAGCGAGAAGGGCACAGAGGAACCAGCCGGCGAGATTCTGAACCGAACTGAGTCGCGACACACCAGCCATTCGCTGTCTCCTTCGATTTCACGGGATAGGATCTCACGCGTTGTTCGGCTTTTCAATGCCGTCTTGCTAGTTCGGCAGGCGGACTGCGGATCGCGCTCGCGAGAGATTCACCTTCTTTAGCGTTCTTCCAGGCGTTGCAAGATGAAGTCGAGCAGAGCACTGGCTTCGTTGACGTGCACCGACTCCTCCAGAGTCACCAGGCGAGGCGGCGCCCAGCTGACGGGAATCTTGACCGCGTCCTTTTCCGTCGTCACCCAGAGCAGAGTCTCGGACAGGCCCGCGAGATCGGAGCGCCGGTAGCGATGATGATCGGGAAATACGCAGCGTTCGAGCACGCGAGCACCGAGTCGTTCCAGACTCGCTGCGAGACGGTCGGGCCGCGCGATCGCGGCGAGCATGCCAACCGATTTCCCTTGCAACTGATCCGTCGATTCTCGGTCTCCGCTCGCGACCCAGCGAATATGGCTGGGTTCGATGGCAACTCGAAACTGCGGCGCCCGGGCCGGTAGCGATGGCACGCTCGGGAGTTCCTGATCTTCGGACACGCGTGTCCAGAGGATCGCGTCGGCGTGGGAAAGCGCTCCGGGGGGTTCCCTCAGTGGACCTCGGGGCAGAACGTGACCGTTGCCAAGCCCCAGGTTGGCGTCGATACAGACCAGCTCGATGTCGCGCTTCAATCGGTGATGCTGAAAGCCGTCGTCGAGGATCAACACCTCGGCGCTGAGCGCCGAGGCCGCGCGCAAACCGAGAGCTATGCGATTGCGTCCGGCGAGCACAGGTACTCCGCGCAGCCGCCCGGCCAACATGACGGGTTCGTCCCCTACGTCGGCGGGGGAGAGCAACACGTGCTCGCCATCTGAAACCACGTTGACTCGTGCGCCGAGACGTCCTCCGACTCCGCGACTCAATACGGCGACCTTGCGGCCGCGGGCGTGCAGTTGCGCGGCGAGCCAACCGACAACTGGCGATTTTCCCGAACCGCCGACACTCAGATTGCCGACCGAGATTACGCAGGGATCGAGCCGGACGGACTTCCACAAACCCCATGCGTACAGCTTGCGGTGCATAACGGCCCCGAGTCGATAGACGCCCTCGAGAAGCAGGAGCGGCGAGAGCGCGGCCTTTCGCGGCGCAGATTCGTCGATCTTCCAGAGGTAATCAGGCACCGTCGGTCTCGGAACCGAGCACGATCTGCAGACAGCGCTCACTGGCGCCGCGATGCGCATCCAAGACCGGACCCGCTGTTTTCGCGAACGCGTGCCGCTCGGGATCCAACCACAATCGCTCCAGCGTTTCGGCCAGTTCGCGCGCGTTCTCGATCGGATTCAAGACCCCCAGCGGGTCGAGGAGAGTTCGTTGGGCGCGTTGATTGCCCGTGTGCGGTCCATGTACAACGACGCGGCCGGCGCGCACGGGTTCCACCAGGTTATGGCCACCGATGCGCGCGAGCGTACCTCCGACGAAAACCAGATCTGCCAGACCGTAGATGGCGCCGAGTTCACCCACGGTGTCGACGACCACGACATCGGCTCGGCCTGCGCCAGCCGAACGCATTTCGGCCTCCGCGCCGTAGCGTTTCGCGGTCTTGAGGACTTCGGGAACGCGTTCGGGATGGCGCGGAACGAGGACCAGACGCATCCCGGGAGCCGCGCGTTCTCGCAATGACTGCCACGCGGACAGCAGGGCCTCCTCTTCGCCCGGATGCGTGCTACCGGCGACGAGTAGCGGTCCCTCGCCCAGCGCGTTGCGCAGTTCTTCGGACGCGGGGGGCGGTGTATCGCGATCGAGCTTCAAGTCCCCGACCACGCGGGTCGTTTCCGGGTTCGCCCCCAGTGCGAGCAGGCGGTCGCGGTCTTCCTCGCTACGGGCTCCGATCCGGGCAATTCGCGCAAGGGCCGGTGCGAACAACCAGCGCATCCGCCGGTAGCGAGGCAGGCTTCGATCGGAGATGCGACCACTCACCATGACCACACGACCGCCCGCAGCGCGGGTTGCGTGAATCAGATTCGGCCAGATCTCGGTCTCGACGAGCACCAGGATCTTGACCCGAACCCGCCGAACCGAAACCTGCACCAGGCCGGGAAAGTCCAGGGGCGCCAGGCGCACGGCGAGTCCGGGAAATAGCGCGCGCATTCGATCGCGCCCGGTCGTCGTGGACGTCGTTGCAACCATCGCCACGCGGCGCTCGAGTAGTGCGGCCACCAGCGGTGCCGCCGCTTCGACTTCACCCACACTCGCCGCATGCAACCAGATGTTCTGCCCCGGCGCGCCGGGCAATGGGTAGAGCCTTTCGAGGAACCCGTGCCGAAGACGCTTCGAGAAAAGCGAAGCGATGAGCGCCAATGGCAACCCGAGTACGAGCACCGGCAGGAGCAGAATATTGTAAACGACGATCACGGTCGCCTCACCCGCGCCCCGCCACCTCGAGTGCGAGGTCTGCCGCCCGATCGGCGGCCCCGCGCTCTCCCAGTTGTGCGGAAACCTTGGCCAACTCCAACTGCATCTGCTGGCGGGTATCCTCGTCGCGCAGCAGTTTCAACACGAGCGGAACCAATGCTGCAGGCCGCGATTGCCACTGAATGCGCTCGGGAACGACTCCGGAACCGGCGAGCAGATTGACCATGCAACTGGAAGGGACCCGCGCCAGCCGGCGTGCTAGTTCGAAACTGAGCGGATTCACGCGATGTGTGACAACCATCGGTGTACCGAGCAACGCGGCTTCGACAGTCACCGTACCGGGCGCGGCGATCACGCAGGTCGACAACGCAATCATCTCGTGTGAATGACCTTCAACGGGCTTCACGTAATCCGGAAGATCGAGACTCTTCGAGTCGATGGTGGGTGCGACGATCAGGCGGATCTGCACCCGTGGCTCGGCCTCGTGGACGATCCGTGAAGTCTCGAGAAAACACGGCAGATTCTCGGCAAACTCGTTGCGGCGGCTGCCTGGCAAAAGGCCGAGAACAGGCCGCACCAGATCGAGCTCGAGTTCTCGCGCAACGACTTCGGGGCGCAATGACTTGCGCACGTCAGCCATGCGATCGACGAGCGGATGGCCCACGAAACTCGCATTGACGCCGGCCCTGCGCAAAAAGCCCTCTTCAAACGGAAAGATCACCCCGACGCGATCGGTCGAGCGCTGCAACTGCCGGACCCGTCCGGAGCGCCACGCCCAGACCTGTGGTGCGATGTAGTACAGAACAGGAATACCGGCGCGCTTCGCAATCGGCGCCAGCCGCAGATTCAGGTCGGGTGAATCGACCAGGACCACCAGATCGGGGCGGTCCGTGCGCAGGCTGCGACGCAGCGAAAGGAAGGCACGCAAGATCGCGGGAACACTGCTGGCGATTTCGAGCAGCCCGGCAACCGCGAGTTCGGATTGCTCCACGACCGGCGTCATACCGGCTGCGCGTAGCGCATCCCCACCGAGCCCCGTGACCTCCAGGTCGGGAACCCGCTCGCGCAGCGCAGCGACCAGCGCAGCACCGTGCAGATCTCCAGAGGCATCGGCCGTCGAAAGGAAGAGCTTCACGTCAGTTCCTCGAGAGGCGGAATGCTGTCTTCGATGCGCAGCGCGAGAGCGAGTGCGCGGTAACCGTCTTCACCCGTGACATCGGGCTCCCCGCGCTCGCTCACGGCCTTTGCGAAGGCGCGATTCTGCAGGAGCAGAGCATCTCCGGAGTCGAGTTCGAGCGTTTCGACATTGATCTTGGGCTGCTCCTCACCACCGGGCAGCCCTTCCCTGCGCACGATCGTGATCTTGCTCGTGCCAAAATCGATCGATACGTAGGCGTCAGACTGGAAGAGTCGCAGCTTGCGAATCTTCTCCTGCGAAACCCGACTTGCAGTCAAATTGAGGATGCAGCCGTTGGCATAACGGACGCGCGCGTTCGCAATATCGACGGTCGTCGAGAGTACCGGCACCCCCACAGCCTCGACGCGCTCGACCTCGGCACCGGCTAACGTGCCGACGATATCGAGATCGTGGATCATCAGATCGAGCACGACGCTCACATCTGTGGCTCGCGCCGGATACGGGCCAAGGCGGTGAACCTCGATGAAGCGCGGCCGATGCAGAACGGGCAGGATCGCGCGAAAGGCGCGTGAGAATCGCTCGATATGCCCCACCTGCAGAATGCGCTGGCGCTGTCCGGCCAGTTCGATCAACTGTCGCGCCTCGTCCAGCGTGGTCGCGATCGGCTTTTCTACCAGAACGTCGAGTCCGCCCTCGAGCAGAGTCCCCGCGACAGAAAAGTGCTCGGTGGTCGGCACCGCAATACACGCCGCATCGGCCGCCGCGATCACCGCGTCGAGGTTGTCGAGCGCGCGGGAGCCGATCTTCGCGGCAACCTCGGCCGCCTGCGCTGAGTTCGCATCGCATACCCCCACGAACTCGACGACTCCTTCGTCTTGTAGTTGCGCGAGTTTCTGCGCGTGAAAAGATCCCATGTGCCCCGAACCCACGACTGCGATTCGGGGCGTGCTCACGAAGCGTCGATCCGCATTCCGATCACGGTGACCTGGGCGGCATCGGCGAGATCCAGTGTCTTTTCGCGCTCGAGCACGAGTGTGCGCCGCGCCTCGAGACCGATCGCCGCCAACGAGCACTCCTGCGCGAGTTCGATGGTCGCCGGACCGATCACGGGCACGTCGAAACGCATGTCCTGGCCGGGCTTGGAAGCCTTTGCGAGTACGGCCCCCTTGCCGAAAGAGGAACCGCGTCGGACCATCGCGTCGGTTCCTTCGATGGCTTCCACCGCGAGCACCGCGCGATCCTTGACCAGCGCGGCTTGCCCCACATCGAGGGGCCCCAGGCTGCGAATGACGCTCATGCCCAGTTGGAGGTCTTCGAGTACTTCGGGCGAAGGTTCGGGTCCCGCCAGGCGACCTTCTGCCGTCATGCGCTCGCCCAGATAACGCGCCGAGTCGACCACCTGCAGGCCGTCCCTTTCAAACTCCCCGGCCAGTGCGCGAAGAATCGCATCGTCGCCGCGTTCGGCCAGTTTCGAAAGCAGGCCCAGAGCGCGCTCGTCGGGCTTGAGAAGGCTGGGGTTTTGCAAGATGCGTCGCTTCGAAACGGCGCCCGCCAGGATCACCTCCCGGACTCCCGAGGTCTTGAAGAAGTCGATCAGCGCACCGAGTTGACCGGCGTTGAACCAGGAAATCGGCCCCGGGATGAGCCGTTCGATTTCGGGATCGGTGTTGTTCTCGATAGCCGCGATCGCGACCTCCATCGCCTGATCGCGAGCCGCTCGGGCAACCTCGAAGGGCAGAGGGCCACTGCCGGCGATGAGTCCTAGGACAGCCACGAATCCGGTGACCTACCGCCTGCGCGCGAAGCCGCGCTCCGACTTTTCCAGGAAAGCGACCATGCGCTCGGCCTCCTGTGAATCCGGAAGATCCTCGCGGACCTTGGCAAAGGCTTCGTGGGCGCGCAGCCCGGAGCGAAAGATCACTCGAAAAGCCGTTTCGGCCCCTTCGATCTGCTCTTTGCTCATGCCACGGCGTTCCATATTGATGCGATTGATCTTGAAGACCCGCGCCGGGTAGCCCTGCACGATCAGAAAAGGTGCGGCGTCGTTCATCAAACCCGACATACCGGCAACCATGGCCGACTCGCCTACCCGCACGAACTGCTGTACGCCCGAAGCACCGGCCAGGTAGGCGTAGTCGCCGACACTGACATGTCCGGCCAGAAGCACGTTATTTGCCATGATCGTGTGACTGCCTACCTGACAGTCGTGCGCTACATGCACGCCCACCATAAGCAGGTTGTCGTCTCCGATCGTCGTCAAGCCACCGGCCTGCTCGATCCCGGCGTGAATCGTCACGTGTTCGCGAATCGTGTTGCGAGCGCCGATCACGACGCGCGTGTCGCCGCCCGCATATTTCAAGTCCTGAGGAATCTCACCGACGCTGGCAAAGGGGAAAATCTGGGTTTCGGCGCCGACCTCGGTGCGCCCGGTGACCACTGCGTGAGAGTGCACCACGACGCCTTCGGCAAGCCGCACCTTCGGACCGATGACCGAAAAAGGACCGACTTCTGCGGCGGGATCGATTTCGGCCTTCGGATCGACGACGGCGGTGGGATGGATACTCATGAGAGCGCCGACCATTCGACGAACGCGGCCATGATGACGGCCTCGGCCACCGGTTCCCCGTCCACGCGCGCGACGCCTTCGACCTTGAGGAGACGACCCCGGGAATTGACGACGTTGGCGTGCAGACGGAGCACGTCCCCGGGTTGGACCGGTTTCCGGAAGCGCGCCTTGTCGATTCCGGCGAGCGCGGTTGCCAGACCCCGGTTCTCGGGCGAATGAGTGATCGCCCAGACTCCTGCAGTCTGTGCCAGAGCTTCGAGAATCAGCACACCGGGCATGATCGGATGATCCGGGAAATGCCCCTGAAAGAAGGGCTCATTCGCCGTGATCAGCTTTTCGGCAATCACATCCTTGTCGCCAATCTCGACCACGCGATCGATCATCAGCATCGGGTAGCGATGCGGGAGCAGTTCCCGGATTTCTTTGGCCGTAAGGACTGTCTTCGACATGCCGCTCAGCTCTTGCCTCCATTTCCAGAATGGCAAACCCGATCACCGGATCCTCAAACGCCATTCAGCGGAAAAAACGGACCTGGCTGTCGACGGACCGGGCTCAGCCCCCGTTGAGTTGCTTGATCACCAGGTCGGTGATGTCGAGTGCGTCGGGAAAGTATAGGACGCCGGGACTGGATCGATCGAGGATCAGGTCAAATTTGTTCTTCTTGCCGATCGAACGGACCGATTCCTCCAACTGCTTGATCAGGGGAGCCATGTACTTCCGCTCCTGGATCGAGAGTTCGTCCTGCGCCGCCTGTACGCTGCGCTCGAGGTCCCGCGTGCAGCGCTGAAACTCGATCCCCCGCTCCTGCAGGACTTCCTTGGACAGCACGAACTTCTGGGCTTCGAGTTCTTCCTGCATGCGCTTGCACTCTTCGCGCAACGGGTTGACCTCGTCCATTTTCGCCTTCTGAAGGCCCGTCAGGGTCTTCTCAGCTTCCTTGCCTGCCGTCGAACTCATCACGGCCCGCTGCTGATCTACGAAACCGATCTTCACCTCGGCGGCTGCGTCCGAAACCGGCGCAAGCAGACCCAGGAAAGTCCCCAGGAGGACCCAGGTTCGGAAATTGAGAATTCTCATGCGATCTCCTTTGCTCAGAACTGTGATCCGCCCAGCGAAAACTCGAAGACAGATGACTTTTCATCCTCGAGGCGGTCGAGGGGTACCCCCAACACAACCATGATGGGCCCAAAGGGGCTGAACCACTGCACTCCAGCCCCCGTACCAAAGCGCAAATCTGCCGGATTGATGGACTCGTTTTCCGAAAACGCATTGCCCATGTCCATGAACAGGATTCCGGTCAGACCGAGATCCTCAGAGATCGGAAACTGGAGCTCGAGATTCAAGAGAAACATCTTGTTTCCGCCGATGACATCCGTCAAATCGAGGTCGGCAAAATCGTCGACGTCGGTCTCGTCGGCATCGTTGCAACCCTTGGCACTGATGCAGGTGGGGGTCTTACTGGTCTTGTCGTTATAGCCCGACGGGATGTAGAGACGTTCGTCGGGATCGGGCGGAAAACCGATCTGGTCGAGGATCGTACGTCGCGGTCCGAGCGAACGCTGCTTGAAACCGCGCACCTGAAATGATCCGAGACCGCCCAGGAAATAGCGCTCTGTCAATGGTAGTTTGAGATCCCGATCGATCGTCTCCAGAGGCCGGTGCACACCAGAAGAACCGGCGAGCCAGGTCTGGCAGTCGTTGGGGCCGGTGCCGGTGCATTGAGGCAGGTCGAAATCACTGAGGTCGTTGAGCGGGATCGCCCAGCCGATGCGACTGTTGATGATGAAGGTGGAGTCGGAGAACAGCCTGTTCCGCAACGGCAGGAACCAGGTCGTGCGCGCTTCCAGGCGCAGGAACTGATTCAGGCCTCCAATACCCGCGTATTCCATCGCCACGGCCGACACCTGTCCGTCCTTGGGAAAGCGGATATCGTCGCGCGTGTCGCGGCGAAGCGAGAACGTGATCATCGACGTCGTCGAGTCACCCTGGAATTCCTCGCGTTGCAAGAGGGACGACGCCTGGAACTGATCGACGCCCTCGACCTCGCGTCCGGTAAACGAGTAGCCGCTTCCGAACACGGTCTGGCTCTCGTCGAGTGGATAGCTGGTATTGAAGTTCAGGCCCCGGATCTGCTCGCGAAAGTCGAGGAACTCGCGCTCGGTCTGCGAGAGCGTGCCGGAAAACGAGGCGGCCGTCCCAAAGATATAGGGCTCGACGAAGCGCAAGAAAAAGCGAGAGTTATTCGATCCGAGATCGGCATTGGTCGTCAATGCGCGTCCGGTCCCGAATAGATTGTCCTGGCGAATCGCCGCATTCAGGACGAAGCCGTCGGTCGAACCCACACCAGCGCCGAAGCTGAAGCTGCCGGTCGGGCGTTCGACCACTTCGACGCCGAGGGCCACCCGGTTCGGTTTGGCGAGACGTTTGGCCTCAATCCCCACTTCTTCGAAGAATCCCAGACGACGAACTCGTGCCCTGCTGCGCTTGACTGCGGCGGCGGAAAAGAGCTCGCCTTCTGCAATCGACATTTCGCGACGAACCACGGGATCGCGCGTACGGGTGTTGCCGTGCACTTCGATACGATCGACGAAGTACAGATCCTTCTTCTCGACCTCGAACGCGCAATCGACCTTGAGTGCCTCATCGTCGACCCGGGTACGAGGAAGGACGTCCGCATCGAAGAAACCCCGGTCCGCGTAGAAACCCTTTACGCGTTCGACATCGTCCGACAGAACGCCGCGACTGAAAATACTGCCCGGAGTCAACCCGACCATGCCCAGGAGTTGCTCCCGATCCATGCTCTCGTCGCCGATCACGTCGACCTGGCCGACAGAAAACTGTGCCCCCTCACTGATGTCCACGATAACGTCGATCCCGTCTTCCGTGATCGACACCTCGGGCTCGCCAACCTTCACGCGAATGAAGCCTTCGTCCATGTAGAGGCGGTTTATGCTATCGAGGTCCTGGTAGAAGATTGGCTCCGCGTACAGTCCGGAATTGTCCCAGTACTGCGTCATATACGAGGTCCAACGCCAGGGTTTGGTCTGAATGACATTCGCCAGATCGTCGGGGTCCAGTTTCTCGGCGCCCCGGAAAACCACGTTGCGCAACCAGAGCTTCTCGCCTTCGACGATCGAGAAGTTGATTCCAGCCGCGCCGTCGGCGAGCGGTTCGATTTCGTGGCTGACCTCGGCCAGGTAGTAGCCCTTCGCCTGATACAGGGCCTTGACGCGTTCCTGGTTCTCGACGATCAAGGGCCGGTCGACGGTCGAACCCACGGTCAGGGTCAGTACATCCGTGACCTCCTCTGCGCCCATCGACGAGTTGCCGGTGACCGTCACCCGGCGAATGACGGGATTCTCTTCGACGACGAAGCTGATGATCTGTCCACCCGGCGCGTCCTTGCTCACAACGGTGACGTTCCGGAAGAAACCCAGCTTGTAGATCTCGCGAACGTCGGCCGCGATCACCGAGCGACTCAGAACGGTATCTGGACGAGTCCCCAGAACGGCGAGAATCGCGTCCGCTTCGATGCGCCGATTGCCCTGGATCTCGACGCCTACGACGGGGATTCCAGGCGCAGTGGCAGGATTATTCCCCGCCAGGTCGGGAAACTGGGCGCCAGCCGTCGTGGGCCCGAAGAGTGCCCCCCCTAGAAAAAGGGCGACCAGCGGTGCGAGCCGGGCGGCCCGCCCTGGGCGGTTTCGCTTGATCACAGCGGGCCCTCCTTCACGGCCGCGAGAATTCCGGGAGTTTCCGGACAGTTGGAGCAATCGCATGGAGGGGCCGGGAGTGTACGAACCCGATGCCGGGGCGGCAATCCACCTCCGGACCCACATCCACCAGACCTCCGGCCAGGAAGCGGCCGGTAGCGGAAAAGCCGGGAGACTGTACAGCGGGGTACTGCCGTGCACTCACTACGACTCCAGGCGTCCCTCCACCAGGTAGCACTTCTTGTCCAGCCGATTCGCGAGTTTCTCGTTGTGGGTTACGAGCACCAGTGCCGTCCCTACCTGAGCGTTCAGACGCAGGAAACCGTCGACGACTTCATCCGCCGTACCTGCATCCAGATTGCCGGTCGGCTCGTCGGCCAGCACGACCGGCGGCGCCATCACGAGCGCGCGAGCGATCGCGACCCGCTGGCGTTCGCCACCGGAGAGCTTCCCAGGACTGTGCTTGCGCCGATCTGCGAGCCCCACGGAATCGAGCAACTCCTCTGCGCGTGCGCGGGCCTTCTTGCGCGGCCAGCCTGCGAGCAGGCACGGCATCATGACGTTCTCGAGCGCATCGAACTCGGGGAGCAGATGGTGGAACTGAAACACGAAACCGAGGCACTCGTTGCGAAAGCGCGCCAGTTCCGGCGAATCCATCGAGTAGATATCGCGCTCGTCGTAGAGCACTCGGCCTTCGGTTGGACGTTCCAGGCCACCCAGGATGTGCAGTAGCGTCGACTTTCCGGCACCGGACACACCGAGAATCGCAACCGACTCTCCGGCTCCAACGGCGAAGTTCACCTTGCCCAGGATCTCGAGTGTCTCCGCGCCCAGCGAAAAACGTTTGATCACGTTCTCGGCGCGCAGCTCACTCATATCGCAGCGCCTCGGCGGGATCGAGCTTGGCGGCTTGCCACGATGGGAACAGTGTCGCGCCTGTAGAAAGCACCATGGCAATCAAGGCGATGTAGGCGAGTTGCTCCCCCTGGATCAGGTAGGGCAACGATTGAAGCTGATACACATTTGCCGGCAGAACGTCGACGCCGATCAAGCGTTCCACTCCGTACTGGATCGCGTCGAGATTGAACGTGATCACAAGACCCATGCCCAGCCCCACGGCCAACCCGGCGATTCCGATCAAAAAGCCCTGGATCGCGAAGACCCGCAGTATGCCGTCATCCGGGCAACCCATCGTCTTGAGGATCGCGATATCGCGGGACTTCTCCATGATCATCATCATCAACGTGGCGATGATGATGAAACCGGCCACCACCATGATGAAACTGAGAAGCACGAACATCATCACGCGCTCGTGTTTGAGTGCTTGAAAGAAGCCCGGATAGAAAGTCTTCCAGTCTCGCGCGACGAACAGCTGGCCCAGTAACGCTTCAGAGGCCCGGGCGACTTCGAGTGAGCGATACGCATCATCCGTGCGCACCTCTATTCCACTCACCACGTTCTCCAGGCGCATGAAATCCTGCACCGCGGCCAGGCTCGAGTAGACATAGCTTTCGTCGAACTGGAAGAAATTCGAACGGAACACACCAGCAATCCTGAAGCGCTCCAGTCGGGGGGCCGGACCCAGCGGCGTGGGTTTGCCGCCGAGTGGAGAGATCAGCACGAGCGGATCGCCGATGCGCAGAAAGAAACGGTCTGCGAGTTCGCCGCCGATGATCACACCGTGCAGAGCGTCGAGACCTTCGGCTCCAGGTACGGGCGCCATGTCGTCGAGCGAACCGAGGCGCATATCCTGTACGAGCTGAGTGACGTCGGCGACAGTGGATGGATCGATCCCTTTCAGGTAGACCGCCTGGATCTGGCCGGAGTCCCCGCGCAGTATCGCCTCGGTTGCGACGTAGGGTGTCGCACCGAGTACGCCCGGCAGTTTCACGACTTCGTCGCGGATCGGGCCGTAGTCGGCAAACTCGCCGAGTCGCGACATGACGGAGAAGTGCGCTCGCGCGCCGATGATCTTCGATTCCCACATATGCGAGAACCCGTTCATCACCGAGAGTACGACCGTGATCACCGCCACACCGAGTGCCACCCCGACTACACAGATCACGCTGATGACGGAAATGAATGCCTGGCGGCGTCGGGCGACCAGGTAGCGCAGCGAAAGGAACCATTCGACCGGGCGCTCGCGCCAGTGCGTGACCATTCCGGCGACGATCAACGGCCACAGCCCGATTGCGACTACGGCCAGGAGCGCCTGGATAGCGGCGGCGGCCTGGAAACCGATTTCGCCCGCGTCGGCGGAAAACAGGGAAACGGCAAACGCGCCCGCACCTATCAGCAACAGGACGCCGAAAGTAATCAAGACGAAGCGATGGGCCCGCCTCCAGCACACCAACCCGTAGAAAACCGTCACCCAGAACGCCTGGATTGTCGGGAGCGCCCAGACGGGCTCGAGACCCGCAGCCAGCGACACGACCCACACCAGCACAACGGCGAGCAGGCCCGCACACAGCGCGACGATCGGTCGGTGCGCAAAGCCCAGGAACTGCCCGAAGACCAGAGCCGCCGAAGCGGAAAAGAAAACGAACATCAGCCCGAACGCGAGCGCGATGAGCGCGACGAGGCTCGCGGAGACCAGGCCGAGCCCAGCCGACAGGACTTCAATCATTGCGTGGCCGGAGGTGCGGGAAGAGCTTGACCTCTCGCAGATGGGCGGCCCCCGTAAGAATCATCACGAGCCGACCGATGCCCAGCCCCATACCTCCGGTAGGCGGCATGCCGTGCTCCATGGCGAGCAGGAAGTCTTCATCGAACGGTTGTGCGTCCTGATCGCCCTGTGCACGCGCGAGTTGCTGTGCTTCGAAACGCACGCGTTGCACATCGGGATCGTTTAGTTCGGAAAAAGCATTGGCGAGCTCCATGCCACCCGCAAACGCTTCGAAACGCTCGACGGTCTGTGTCGAATCTTCCGAACCTTTTGCGAGTGGTGACAGTTCCACCGGGTAGTCGATAACGAAAGTCGGCGACTGCAAGCCGGGCTCGACGGTTTCGGAAAAGATTTCGTCGACCAGCGCGCCCCAGCTCTTGGACTTGTCGGGCTCCACGCCACCCGCCGAGCTTTGCTTGACGGCCGCGCGCAAGCTCTCGAGATCGGTGGCCTGCTCGATGTCGATACCCGACGCTTCGCGGATCAATTGCGCCATTGGGAGACGCGGCCAGGGTGGCGCGAGATCAATCTCGACGCCATTGCGCTCGAGCCGCGTCGTTCCCAGGACCCGCTCCGCCAACTGCGACACGAGCGACTCCAGCAGATCCATCATGTCGCCGTAGTCCGCGTACGCCTGATAGACCTCGAGCATGGAGAACTCCGGATTGTGCTTCTTGGAAATGCCTTCGTTGCGGAAGTCGCGCCCGATCTCGTAGACGCGATCGATGCCTCCGATAATCAAGCGCTTCAGATACAACTCAAAAGAAATGCGCAGATAGAGTTCCTGATCGTAGATATTGTGGCGCGTGGTGAACGGACGGGCGTGGGCGCCGCCGTAGATCGGCTGAAGGATCGGTGTTTCGACCTCGAGGAATCCGCGCTCGTCCAAAAGTTGTCGCAATACGGATACGGCACGGGCTCGAACGAGTGCGAGGTTGCGCGAGTCGGGATTGGCGATCAGGTCGAGGTAGCGCTGGCGGTAACGTGCCTCGACGTCCTGAAGTCCGTGAAACTTCTCGGGCAAGGGACGGTAACTCTTGGCCAGGAAACCAAACTCCACGGCTTCGATCGTGAGCGCGCCGGTCTTTGTGCGAATCAATCGACCCCTGCCCCACATGAAGTCGCCGATCTCGTAGAGCTTGAACTCGTCGTAGCGCTGTTCTTCGACCAGATCGCGCTTCATCCAGATCTGGATGCGCTCCCCGTCGGCTTGCACCGTGACAAAGGCCGCCTTTCCGAACGAGCGCAAGCCGACAATCCGACCCGCGACGCAGAACTTCAGCTCCTCACTTTCAAATTCTTCGGCCGAGGTCTCACCGTATCGCTCAACCAGTTTCGGGACGTTTTCGAGGTCGCGCGGAACGCGTGCGGGAAAGAGATTCACTCCGCGCTCGGTCAGTTTTTCGGCGCGCGTGCGGCGCGCGGCGAGGATTTCGGCTTCGGTCGCCAACTCTATGCCTCCGGTGTGCTCAGAAGATACTCGCGAATCAATCGATCGATCGCCCCGTCGAGCACACCCTGAGCGTTGCCGATTTCGAGATTCGTTCGGTGGTCCTTCACGCGTTGCGTCGGATGTAGCGTATACGAGCGGATCTGACTGCCGAAGTCGATCTTCTTCTTCTCTCCGGCGAGCTTTTCCACCTGCGCGTCGTGCTCAATCCGCGCTCTGGCGAACAGACGGGCCTTCAGCACTTTCATCGCGGACGCCTTGTTCTTGTGCTGGCTGCGTTCGTTCTGGCACTGCACGACGATTCCGGACGGCTCGTGGGTGATGCGCACGGCCGAGTCCGTCCGGTTCACGTGCTGCCCACCCGCACCACCCGCGCGATAGGTATCGATGCGCAGATCCTTCTCGTCGATCTCCACTTCTACGTCATCGCCGATATCCGGCACCATCGAGAACGAAGCGAAGCTCGTGTGCCGACGCTTCTGGGCGTCGAAAGGCGAGATCCGCACGAGACGGTGAATGCCGATCTCACTGCGCAGATAGCCGTAGGCGTAGTCGCCCTCGACGATGAGCGTCACACTCTTGATTCCGGCTTCCTCACCGGCTGCGATATCGAGAATCTCTGCCTTGAAACCGCGTTCTTCGCACCAGCGCAGGTACATGCGTAGCAGCATCTCGGCCCAGTCGCAGGATTCGGTCCCCCCGGCACCCGCGTTGATCGAAACGATCGTCGCGCTCGCGTCGTGGGGCCCCGAGAGCATGTGCCGCAGCTCCGCCTCATCGAGGCGCTGCGTCAACTGGACCAGATTGGTTTCGGCCTCGGCAACGGAATCGGCATCGGCCTCTTCCTCAGCCAGTTCGAGTAGCACGTCGGTTTCGGACAGCAACGTTTCAGCGTCGTCGCTAAAGCCGACTTCGCGTTCCAAAGAACGCTTTTCCTTGAGAACCTTCTCGGCGCGCTCCCGGTTGTTCCACAACTCGGGATCCTCAGAGATCTTCTCCAGCTCTTCTATTCGCGCTCGCTTCGTATCGAGGTCAAAGATGCCTCCGAAGCTCAGCGGCGCGCTTGCCGAGAGCCTCGAGTTCTTCGCGGGACTCCCTCGCCTTCGCGACCGGATCCTGACTGTCTGTTTCGTTGGACAAGACCAATCCCCCCCATTCCGATCAAGAACGACCCGCTCAGCCAGACGACCCAGTCGCCAAGCATCGTGTAGAGGGTCGTTTGTTTGCGAGCCAGAGGGACATCCACGGGCAGTGCCCATTGCTCGAAGATCGGTGTGTGTTTGAGAACCACTCCTCCCGGATCGACCACTGCGCTCACACCCGTATTGGCAGCCCGCAACATCGGGATGCCGTGCTCCGCAGAGCGCGTCGCCGCAATCGCCAGGAACTGGTGCGGCGCGCTGCTGCGACCGTACCAGGCATCATTCGTCAAATTGAGAAAAAGGCGAGCGCCGTCTCGAACCGCAGCGCGAACCAGATCGGGATAGATCACTTCATAACAAATGAGTGCCGCCGGAGCATGGTTTTGCTGCAAGGACGGCAGGTTGTTCAACACGCGGGGGCCCGGGCCCGGTGCCAGGTCGGAGGTCCCGGCCAGGCCCGGAGCGAGCCAGGACAGGAAGTTGAGCACCGCGCGCAGCGGAATGTACTCGCCGAAGGGCACCAATTGGGCCTTGTCGTATCGATCGACGATACCGGCCTCTGGTGTCACGGCGAAGACGCTATTGGAGAAGGAGGGGTCGGCTGGAGGATCGGACCAGTTGATCCCCACACCCCCGATCACCAGTACCGCTCCGGTTTCGCGAGCCAGCGCCTGCAACTCCAGTGCGTAGTGCGGCTGGTTTTCGACCAGGATTCCGGCAGCACTCTCCGGCCACAAAATCAGCTCGACGCCTTCGGCGGCGACCATCCGCGAGGTGGCGAGGTGTAGCTTGAAATGATCCTCGGCGAGCTTCGGATCCCATTTCATATTCTGCGCGATGTTCCCTTGCACCAACGCGGCTTTCAGCAGCGGAGCGTCGGCTTCGGGCAGTTGCCAGAGGCGCAGCCCCAGACCGACGAGATGCGCGACACACAGGAGCGCGATCGCGGCGGTCGCACGAGCGCGGGCGAGCAGGCCGGCGAAGAAGGCCAGCAGGAACGACAGCCCCCAGACACCCCCCAGAGATGCCAGTTCCAGGATCGGCCCATCGGCGTGGGGTGCATAGCCGAGAAACGCCCAGGGGAAACCACCGAACACATCGAAGGTCCGAAGGTATTCACTGGCAACCCAGGCGGCCGGAAGAACCACCAGCCCGAAGCGACCGGCGATCGGTTCCAACCACGCACTCAACGCTCCGGCCAATCCGACGTGCAGCCCGACGTACAGGGCCATGATCAGCACCGCCAGGAACCCGACGAGGCCGGGTGCACCGCCGAACCGATAGACGACGATGTACAGCCAGAACACGATGAAGCAATACGCGGCCGCACCGGATAGCGTGCCCCAGCGAAAAGCAGCCCGCGGCGCGAGGCCGTGGATCATCCAGGCGAAAGGCACGAGCGCGAGCCAGCCCGCGACGCCGCCGATATCGAATTGCACATCGCCCATGCGGAACGGGAACGAGAGCCCGAGCAGCACGGCAAAGGCGATCGCCCAGAGCCAACGCGGTAAACCGTGAACCCGGCCGAGGAACGCCTCCCTCATGATGCTCGTGCGATCTCCCATCTCAGGTGCGCCTCGAGTTCGCGCATGCTCCGCGTGTCCGGGCCGTACTCGTGATCCATCCCGACCAGGTGGAGAGTCCCGTGAATCAGCAGATCGCGCAGTTCGAAAGCCAGGGAGCGCCGGTTTTCGCGCGCCTGGCGCTCCGCTGTCGGCAGTGAAATGACCACGTCCCCGAGGCACTCGGCTCGATGCTCGCTGCCGGGCCCTTCGAGCATCGAAAAAGCCAGGACATCGGTCGGTCGCGGCTGGCGGCCGAAGCGGCCGGCGATCTCGGCCATCTCTGCGTCAGCTACGAGGGTGATCGAGAGTTCGGCGTCAAGGAAGCCCAAGGCGCTTAAGGTCGTCGTCGCGCTTCTCACCAGAGCGCTCCGATCGATCTTTCTGCCTTGGCTCGACCCGTTCAACCAGACCCTCATCCGGGACATCTTCCAGCTTTTTCCCTTCGGCGTCCGTGGCGTCTGGGTAGTCGATACGTTCGTGTCGGATCGCGCTCAGCGTTTCGATGAAGCTGCGCGCAATCGCGTGCAAATCGCGCAGCGTCAGACTGCATTCATCCAGCTGACCATCGCGAAAGTAGTTGTTGATGATCCGTTGGACAAGCTGTTGCACCCGAGATGGAGATGTATCGGCCAGAGTTCGCGATGCCGCCTCGACCGAATCCGAGAGCATCAGGATGCCGGATTCGCGCGTCTGCGGGCGCGGACCCGGGTAGCGGTAATCGTGCTCGGCGACCAGATCACCCTTCTCGGGATCGGCCAGCTCCTTTGCCTTCTCGTAGAAGAAGCGGATGATGCTCGTGCCGTGGTGCTCGCGAATACCGCGCATGATGGGTGGCGCGAGTTTGTTCTTCTCGCCCATTTCTGCGCCATCCTTCACGTGTGCCTGGATGATGCGCGCCGACATCGATGGAGACAGACGGTCGTGGCGATTTTCTCCGTGGTGAATCGTGACGTTCTCCACGAAAAAGTGCGGGCGGCGCATCTTGCCGATGTCATGGTAGTACCCGGCCACTTTGACGAGCAGCGCATTCGCACCGATGGCCTCAGCCGCCTTCTCGGCGAGGTGCCCCACCATCATGCTGTGGTGGTAGGTACCGGGTGCGCGCATCTCGAGTTCCCGCAAGAGCGGTTGCTCGCGATTCGCCATCTCGAGCAACTTCACATCGGTGGTATAGAAAAACACGCTCTCGGCTATTGGAGCGAAGCCTGTGACGAGCACGCCGGACAGCAATCCACCGACCATGCCGAGTGCCATCGAGATCAGCAGCGACACGGGATGAATCTGTCCCTCGAGCAGTCCGAGCGCGACGATCACCAGCGCGTTCGCCATGCCGACGCGAACACCTGCCCGCAGTAGCGTGCCACGTTGCTTGACGTGCGCAGCACCCAGAGCCGCAGTCAAAGATCCCGCCAATGTGTAGAACGCGAAGGGCAGTTCCTGTCTCACCTGAAGCCCGGCCAGAAGCGACACCATGATCGCGAACAGAGCCGCGGTCTCGGCGTTGTGAACCATGCGCACCAGCATCGTTGCTGTGGCCACCGGGATGACGAAGTACATGAGTCCGGGGTTTTCCTCGACCAGAGCCGAGAAGTACGGAGTCTGGCCGGCCGCATCGCATAGAAAGAGCCCCAGGCCGATACCGATGGTGTTGAAGACGAGTGCCGAAAGGATGAAGAGCGCGTCCTTGTTCTGGCGCGGGAAGCGCGGCAGGCTGCGCGTGCCGAAACGCCAGACCACCGCCATCGTGATCATGAGCAGGAGAGCCACGCCCACGAATACCTCGGCGCGACTGCTCGCCCGCATCTGCTCGCGGATTCCGTTGAACACGAGCTCGTGGCGCTTGGTGATTTCAACGCCATCGCGCACGATGATCTCGCCTTTGCGCAGCGAAATCGTCGCCTCCTTCACTCCCTCTTCCGCAGCCTGCTTGCGCCCGTTACTCGCGCGCAGGTTGAAATTGAGATTGGCGTGCAAGAGAACGCGGGCGATCGACAACATCGCCTTGCGCGTCTTGCTGTCGACATCCGCCAGATGCCGCGTGGCAGCCTTTTGCACCAGCTCCTGCGCCGACTCGATCGTGAGTACGGCATCCTGCTCCGTCAACCGGCGCTCGTTCCCAGAACCGAGTTCGCGCACCACGACCAGACGCTTCTCGCGCTGTCTCTTGAACTCGACGGGATCGCCGACGATCATGCGCGAAACGACAGGCTGCACGAGCTGAAGGATCAGGCGCTCGTCTTCTGCGCCGAAGCGGTTCGACATCAGATACTCGAAGGATCGGTCTGGCACCACGATCTCTTCGCCGAGCGCCTCGCGAAACGCGACACCCGGCTCGGCCGCCTGGGCCGACTCCTCCTCGGCTTCCGCGACCAGGCTTGCGCGCCCGGCATTGAATGCCTCGCCAAGCCGGCTTTCGAGCGATTGACGGCGACGTTCGTCGAAATCGTAGACGACCGGTGCGCCCTCGGTCGCCTCGCGGCGCAATTCCGCTGTGGCCTCCTGATCGACGATCGTGATCTCGGCGGGTGCCTTGTAGTCGCGATCCGAAATATCGCCGAGCTGGGGCTGGCGGCCACCAAAACCGACCGCCGAGACGGGCAGTAGATCCAGAGTGAGCAGCGCGGACAGCAGAAGGCTCGCACCCAGAGCCGCACTGATCAGAGCACGTCGCTTCCACAAACTGCGGCCGCGACGCCGTGCCGACCCGGGAAATCCGGTCCTCTTTTCGTTTTTGGCCACGTTTCGTACTGCCCTATTCCGGAGGCTCGTAGCGGTCGTAGGCGCGAATCACTTCCTGCACGAGTGGATGGCGCACGACGTCCTTTTCATCGAATTCGACAAAGGCCAGCCCCTCGATACCGGCCAATACGCTGACCGCCTCGACCAGGCCCGAGGTCGAGCCACGAGGCAGATCGATCTGGGTGGTATCCCCGTTGATCACGGCCTTGGAATCGAAGCCCATCCGGGTCAGGAACATTCGCATCTGCTCGGGTGTCGTATTCTGCGCTTCATCCAGAATGATGAACGCGTCATTGAGGGTGCGGCCGCGCATGTATGCGAGAGGAGCGATCTCGATGCTACCGCGCTCCATGCGCCGCGCGACCTCGTCACCATCGAGCATATCGTGCAGCGCGTCCATCAGCGGGCGGAGGTACGGATCCACTTTCTCGAACACCGTGCCCGGTAGAAAACCGAGTTTCTCGCCAGCTTCAACTGCGGGGCGCGTCAAGATGATGCGGCCGACGTCGCGACGTCGCAGGGCCGACACAGCCATCGCAACCGCCAGATAAGTCTTGCCCGTGCCCGCCGGACCGATTCCGAACGTCAGATCGTGTTCGCGAATCGTTTCGAGATAGATGCGCTGATTCTCGGTACGAGGAACGATGCGCTTGCGTCGACCTACCTCGACCGTGTGCCCATCCACGATCGCCTGTGAGGCCGGTGAGGTGCCCTCTTCGGCGCGACGCGCCACGTGTCGGACATCACCCTCTTCGACCGGCACGCCGGCATTCGCCATGTCGTAGAGATCCTGGAGTACGCGGCGCGCGACCTTGCACTCGAGGTTGGGCCCGTTGACCCGCACGCGATTGCCGCGCGCCTGGATCTGGACCCCAACCAGCTCTTCGAGCGAACGCAGGTTCCTGTCGTTCTGCCCGTAGACGACTTGTGCGACCGCGTTGTCTTCGAATATCAGCGGTTCTTCGCCGGCCAATCGACCCTCGTGCTCGGCCCGATCCTCGGAGCCAGAGGTTGCGTGAGATTCCCCTCGAATTCCGAGACTAGGGCAGAATTCGGCGGAGGCGAAACCCCGTCTCGGAGCGGGCGTAACTGTAGTGATCCAGTTGGACGGTCGCCAAGCTCTGGCGGCCGCGCCCGCGCAAGGCCGTCAACGACTGCGGGTAGGCCCCTTCCGCCCAGCGGTAGGACTCCAGCTCGGCTTCCAGACGCAATGTGGTTGCCGCGATGCGAGCGTTGCGGAGCGAATCCGCCGGTATCGGATGAGTTCGTTCCAGCAGCTCTGGCACGGTCCACAGAATCCCGGCGAGGATGGCCGCGAGGCCCAGAACCGCAACTGTGAGGAGAGGGCGTTCACTCACAGAGTGCTCGACGCGCCCGGCTCGGGCTTTCGCAGAGGTGCTGTCGATACGGATGACCTGCTGGCGCAGGAGCGCCACCAACGCGCGTGCGCCGGTAAACGTCCCGAGTCGCGAAAGATCGATCAGACGCCGCGCAGTGTTCGGCACATTGGCCAGGTTGAAGAGTTTCTCGAGTTGGCCGGCGGTCATGCCGGACGACTGCTCAACACTGGCGCGCTTCAGACGGAATTCATCGATGTCGACGGCTTGCGAAATCCTCACCGAGAGATCGGAAAGCTGACTGCGCACATTCGCCCACTCGTCGCGCATGCGCAGTGCGTCGAGCAGGACCATCTCCGCACCAATCGGGGAATCCCCAGGAGAAGAAGCGACTTCTTCGGGACGGAAGGAGAAGCTGCCTTCGTCCCATAGGAAGAGCTCGAAGATCGACTCGTCGGTCGTCAGGCGTTGGACCTGTTCCAGATCGGACTCTCGTACCAGATTCTTCGAGAGCAGCGCCTGGGCCAACGATTCGAGTGTCTCTTCCTGATGGCTGCGCGCAGTGGCCAGTTCAGCCTCGGACAGAACGCCTGTGCGCAACAAGAAGCCCGCGAGCGCTCCGCCGGGCCGCGCTTCGGCCGGACGCGCCGAGAGTACGGCACCTTCGAGGAAAAGAACCTGGAGTCTCCGATCCCCCTGAGCGACCTCGAGCACACCGGTCTTGCGTTGATGCCCGATCAGCTGGAAGACATCGGCAACCGGGAAGTCGGTCAGGGATCCCTGAAGACTCATCAGATTGCCCTTGCTTCAGCGAGCGATTGGACCGCGCGCAGAACCGAGTTCAGATAGAGCGGCACCAGGACGAGCAATCCGAACCCAGTGGGTAGCCAGAATCCGAGTTCACCCACGTCCCAGGGCGTTGGCAGGAGATCGGCCATCAGGAGCAGGAATGCCGCGACCGCAAGGAACCAGAGCCTTGCGAAACCCGCTCCGAGGCGTCCGTTGTAGACCTCGGGCGTGCCTGGGACCAGCAGACCGGCCAGCGCCAGGCCGTACAACTCGTGTTTCTGTCGGCGACGCTCGTGACGCAATTGCTCACGGTGCACTCGGGGATCCCTGATCGTCGAACGGCCGAACAACGCTTCGCATCGAACACAGGTATCTCGTGTGTTGGACTCGGTCTCACAGGCCGCGCAGATTGCGCGGGAACAGCGTCGGCAGTGCCCGATATCCGAGCGACGCAGGAGTACGCCCAGGATGCCGAGCACGGGCAACGCGATCCAGCCGAGGTCCGAAAAGCGCGGGCCGAGAGCGCGCATGCGCATCTCGCGGGCGAGCGCATTTGAGCTGACATCGCTGCTCGTGGCTTCCTCTAGATAGGTCAAAAGCGGCAGGCGGGCGTGAATCAGATGATCGTGAATAGTGCGCCCATCGAGCGAGGATACGCGACTGATGAGACCGGGATCGAGTGCGCGCGCAGCGCTGAACAACGGTTGCTGTTCCGCTAGACGCAAAGCTCTTCCATAGGCCTGGGATAGATTGAACAGGACCGCAGCAGATTCATGCGCCGAGCGCGCCGATTGAAACTCGTGAATGCCATCCTGCGCCCTGCCCTGAGCGAGCGCGATGATTCCGCGCAGATTGAACATCGCACTCAACATCGACCCGTTCGCATTCGCCGGGGGTCGACCGAGAATCTGGATCGCGCGATCCAGATTTCCCTCGCGTTCGTACAGAGTGGCCAGGGCCAGACGCACCAGGATGTCGTCGGGGCTGCGCTCGTGAGCAGCCGTCAGACGCGCGAGATCCCCCGGTAGAGGCTGTGCGCGTTCCACCCGCCAGGCCGCCAGAACATGCGCGTTGCCTTCCTGGATCGCGGCCACGCGGGACCAGCCGTCGAGCAGGGGTCCGAGGCACAGACCCGAAACGAGCAGCGCGAAACCGACCCCGCAGGCCTCGCGGCGAGACAGGCGCAACGCCGCAAAAGCTCCGGCGACCGCGAGCACCAGAGCGGGACCAAAGCCCGCCAGCGGGAGCAACCCGAGCAGAGCCAGTATCGTGACGAAACCGGGAAGACCGGGCAGGTCCTTCGAGTTTCCCAGGTGTCCGAGTGCGTGGGTGTGCTGGGGCGCGCTGCGCACCAGCGCCACCACGATCATCAATGAGGTGGCCAGCGCGAGGCCGATGCAGAACATGGCACCGACCAACTGCAAGAGCCAGAGCAATCCTGGAAGCCGAGTCATCAACGCCCAGAGAGCCGCGAAAAGATCCATCGGACTATGCGCGAGCCGAGCGGCCTCGAAGCGAACTGCGGGAGAATTCGGGGCGAGTACAACCGCCTTGTCCACGAGGAGCAGATTCGAGCGCTGGCGGGCCTCGTCGAGCAAGGCGAGAGCGAGGACGGGCAGCTGATCGTAGCCGTGTTCCCGATAGCGCTCGGATGCCATCAGGATGCGCCCCGCCACGCTGGACTTGACCACGGCCTCGGGCACCGGGAGAGGTTCCGAAGGAACGAGTAGCGGGTCGGAGTGCTCCGTTGCCGCCTCCGTCGAGCCGACGGACGGGTGTAGCGTCAGCGCCGAAAAGGCGATGAGCGCGAACGTTCCAATTCGTATAAGAGCGCGCAGATGGATCCCCTCATGACACTTCCCGCGCGGGACTCGGTTCCTTCATTTTTCGGCTCCATGTATGGGCCACTGAAGGCATCGTTTCGCAATCGGCGTTCAGGTCGATGAAGTTCGGCGTCGCACGATCGCGAGCAATGCGCGTAGCTCCGGCGCGCGCAGGACGAATAGCGACAGGAGGTAGATCCCGGCACCGAATGCGACGCTCGTGAACAGGAAGAGCACGCCGGACAGAGATGCCGTCTGGGTATCCACCGGGATGCGCTGGGTCAGCATCCAGATGGCGAGAGCCATGAAAGAGCTTGCGACGACCAGACGCAGCCAGTCAAAAACCTGACGCGCATCGACCAGCGCACCGTAACGAGAGCGGGTGGCGACAATCACGTAGAACATGTTCACGAGGGCCGCGATCGACGCTGCGAGAGCCAGACCGGAATACCCCAGATCGGCGACCACGATCGCGTGCTGCCAGCCGATCCACGGCTCCGGCAAGCTGGCCAGCGGCAGCGGACCGATCAACGCCAGCGAGGCAAAGAAATTCACGACGAGGCTGAGCAGCGCTGCGCGCGCCCCGGTCTTCGTGTTCTCGTGGGCAACACACAGGTTCACGTAGATGCGAGAGACCGCAATCGGCACCAGACCCAGAGCTGCCAGCGCCAGGACCGGAGTACACGAACGAACGGCTTCAGCTCCGAATACGGAGGGATTCCAGGCGAAGAGTTGCGAGATCAAGAGTTCGCGCAGGAGGATCAACCCGATCGCGGACGGCAGAGCGAGAGCCAGTGCCATGCCCAGTGTGGAGCAGAACGTCTGACGCAACAGCGCGCGGTCCGCGGACTTCGCCAGGTGCGCGAAGCGGGTGAGCCCGACCATCCCCAGCGCGAAAATAAAGACACCCAACGGGAACTCGATCAAGCGATTCGCGTAGTACAGATACGAGACGGCTCCGTCTCCTTGAAAGGAAGCCAGGAAGCGAGAGACCAGCAGATTCAACTGATAGACCGAAGCCCCGAGCGCGGCCGGGAGCATCAACCCGCCCAGTCGCCGGATCGCCGGATGGCCGGGCGCCATGACTGGTTTCGGTGTCAAGCCTCGACGCGCGAGCGCTGGAATCTGGACCGCGACCTGCAACACACCCGCGACGATAACCGCGTAGCCGAGCACCAGGATCGGCGTGTCGAACCAGGCCACACCGAGAGCGGCTCCAGCAACCAGGCAGACGTTGAGCAGTACCGGCGAGATCGCCGGTGTAAAGAAGTGCCCCAGCGCGTTGAGAGCGCCCATGGCGATGGCCACGAGCGTCAGCATGGCAATGTACGGAAAGCACAACTGGAGCAGTTGCACGGCCAGATCGTGCTTGCCGGGTTCGAGTGCGAAGCCGGGTGCAAACAGGCTGATCAGCTGATCCGAGAACAGCACGCCCAGAACCGCAATGACCAGCCCGGCGATCGCGGCCAGAGTCCAGGTGGCATTGAAGACCCGACGCGCTTCCTCGCGCCCCTCGCGAAGCGAGCCGGTAAAGACCGGCACGAAGCTGATCGTGAGAGAACCCTCGCCCACCAGCCGGCGGAAGAGATTGGGAATCATGAAGGCGACGAAGAAGGCATCGGTCGAAGCGACGGCGAAAAGGCTGGCCAGAACGACGTCGCGAACCAGTCCCAGAACGCGGCTGGCCAGGGTCGCCGCCCCCACCACACCGGCCGAACGGGCGACCTCTTCGCCCGTGGCCGTTGACACGCCGCTCTCATCGGGGTATCTACCGCTCGGCTCGTAGTTACCCATGGCAAATCACAAATCCGCAGCAAAACGTCATCGTCAGTCGCTCAAGAGGGCGGACCGGAACAACCATATCCGGGCCACCGTCCGCGGCGCAGTCCGTAAACTCCGCCAGGCGGCAGCGGACGATTCGCCCGATCGGGCCGAACTCTTCCAGCAGGCCGAACGCTTGCTGCGCAGAGCCACGACCAAGGGCGTTTTTCACCCCAGAACGACCTCTCGCACCGTTTCCCGGCTCAGCAAGCTCGTCTAGCTGACTGCGGAGAGAGTCCACCCCGTCCTTCTGGCCTTCCCGGAGAACGGCTGGACGCGGCCGTGATTTCACGAGCAGACGGCCAGAACCAGCCGTTCGATCGCCAGTCCCGGCGTCAGCGGCAGGCGACCTTTGAGAGCTTCATCCGTGCGCCGCACGGCTTCCAGACAGACGCGCAAGCGCCTCAAATCGAAGCCTCGCGCCTGCTCCACCAGCATACGCGCCGCGTAGGGGTGAACGGAGAGACGGGCCTCGACTTCGCGGGCTTCCAGAGGCCGGCACTCCCGGGCTCTCAGGAGGCGTCGAAAGTGATTCGCCAGCGCTCCCAGAATCGCCAGCGGCGCCTCACCGTGCTCTGTGAGCTGGCGTAAGATCTTCAGCGCCTCGGCAAGCTTGCGGCGCCCGATCGCGTCTGTGAGCTCGTAGAGGGCCGTGGGCCGCAGGTGGCCGGTCACCTCGGCGACATCATCCGCACCGGCCTCCTGTCGATCGCCGAGGTACAGCACGAGCTTCTCGATCTCCATATGGAGTCGATCGAGGTCGGGACCGACCAGTTCCACGAGGGCGGAGGCCGTACCCTGTCCGGGCTTCTTGCCCAGCGTCTTGAGGCGCCTTTCGACGAACTGTTTGGCCTCGGCGGGGCGCTTGGGGCCGGCGCAATCGAGCAGTTTTCCGAGCTTGGCCACCCGCTTGACCCACTTCAGGCGCTTGTCGAGTTTTTCAGCTTCCAGGATCAGACAGGTGGTGCCCACCGGATCTTCCAGATACGGAATCAGGGCCTGCTCGATGAATTTCGCAGCTTTCTTTGCGCCGAGCCCGCGCACGATCAACAGGCGCCCGGGGGCCATGACCGGATGCGTGCGCGCCACGGAAATGACGCTCCCGGGATCGACCTTTGGGCCCGCGAGATCGAAGCGGTCCTCGTTGAAGTCGCGGGGTCCCTCGCCGATCACCTGTTCGCGCAATTCGGCGATCGCCGCATCCCGCAACGTGTTCGAATCTCCCGTTACCAGCACGACAGGGGGGTGGGCCGTCTCAGAAGCGCTGGAAGAGCTCATCGTGAATTCTCTCCGAGAGCAGGGCTGACACGCGTCGCATGGCCTGCTCCTTGTTGGACTCGTACACCTGCGGTTCGGGGCTCGATTGGAACAGTTCACTCACATTCAGATCCGGATGTTCCCAGACCAGATCGCCGGAACCGGCTTGCCGGACCTCGACGTCGACGCTGATTTCGATTCGATCCTCGAGTGCAAGTGCCACCGACGAATACGAACTCGGTCGCACGTGGACGCGCTGCACGACACCAACAAGGATCAGGTCGCCGGGTGCGGCCCCTTTGGAGTAGACGGGCGTCAACCAGTCGCGCCGCGCAAACTCCTCGGTCAAAGCCGAAGCCAGCATCTGTTCCAGACCCGGCTCGGACGTGCGATTTTCGAATGCCCGGATCTCGATGCGATCGAAGTCGACCCCCAGCCCACCTCGACCGTCGATCACGCGGTATCCGCAGGCGAAACAGACACACGAGAGAAGCAGGGCCGCAATGGCGCGTTTGAAGGAATCCTGGTGCATGAGCGCAAGCATCAAAAGTACCGCAACTGAACCATCATGAGCCGTTCCACGTCGGGAATCGCGCTCTTGAGCGCGAAGATCACGACGTGATCCCCCACTTCGATGATGTCCTCGCCCGAAGGGATGTGTACTTCGTCGCCGCGCACGATCGCGCCGACGATCGCGTTCTTGAAGCCGCCTTCTTTCAGCGGCTTGCCGACCAGTTCCGATGTCTCGAGAGCGACGACCTCGAGCGCCTCGGCCGCCTCCTCGCCCACGGTCGTAACCGACACCACTTTACCCTTGCGAATGAAGTGCAAGATGGCGGAGACCGCTGCGGCGTTCGGACTGATCACCGCATCCACTCCGATGGTCATGACGAGCGACGCATAGGAAGGTTTATTGACCAACGCCATCACGCGGGCCGCTCCGGCCCGCTTGGCGAGTAGCGCGGCCAGGATGTTGTCTTCTTCGTCCTTCGTAAACGCGAGAAAAGCGTCGGTGCTACCGACGTTTTCCTCGCGCAGCAGATCGGGATCCGTCGCGGCGCCGTGCAGGATCACGCTGCGACCCAGGCGTTCAGCCAGGTACTTGCACCGGCCGGCATCGGCTTCGATGATCTTGCAGGAGATTTCCTCGTCCTCGAGCATCTGCGCCAGGTGATAGGTGATGTTCCCGCCACCGGCGATCACGATACGGCGCGTGTCTACATTGGGCTTTCCCAGTAGAGACGCCAGTTCGCTGAGGGCTTCGGGTGAACCCGCCGCGTAGATCTTGTCGCCAATTTCGATCTGAGAGCGACCGTCGGGAATGAACGCTGGACCGCGACGCGAGATCGCGACGATATTGAAATCGAAATCGAACTTGTTCGCGAGTTCGAACAACGGCACGCCGACGGTGGCGCAGTCTTGATCGACGGTGAAGGCCCCGACCTGCACGCGGCCGTCCGCGAAGTCGAAGACACCGGCTGCTCCGGGAACACGCAGCGTCTTGAGGATGTTGCGGGCCGCCACCTCTTCGGGATTGATATTCAGATCGAGTGGATCGTCTTCGAACAAGGCGGGTACCGCCGCCGCCAGGTCCGGATCGCGCACGCGCGCGATATTCGTGCGAATGACACTCTGCTTGGTGGCAACCAGACTGGCGACGATGTTCACCTCGTCGGAGTTGGTTACGGCAATCAGCATCTCGGCCTCGTCGAGACCGGCCGCCTTGAGGACTTCGGGATTGGAGCCGTTGCCGTGTACGACGCTCACATCGGCGGCATCGCGAAGCTCGCGGACGCGAGCCTCATCGGCCTCGATCACGATGACGTCCTTGCTCTCGCGAGACAGATGCTCTGCGAGAGTAGCGCCGATTTCTCCACCCCCGACGATCACGATGCTCACGGCGCGAAGTATAGCCACTCCGGGCTGGCAGCGCGCCAGGCTCCGAGGGACCGGGCCTGGAGGCGGTTACGCGCTTGCGGCGATCGACGCGCGGCGTTCCAGCTCTTCGATCAGATAGTCCTTCTTGGACCGGACTTCTTCGGGAATGCGCTGGTTGAAATGGTGGCGCGCTTCCTGAATATCGGCGGCCATGCTGTCGGCGACGTTTCCCTGCTTCACGGCGTCCGCGAACTTCTCCTCGTTGTAGAGGATCACGTCCGAAACTGCGATCCGAGCCAGCCGTTCCGCCGCCGCGATCTCGGGATCGTCAGAAAGCGGCGGCGGGCGACGACGTCGTCTCGGTTTCGCTTCCGCTTCGGGAGCCGTCGGGGAGCCGGGCATCGGAGCCTGCTGACCCGGACTGCTCTTTTCAGATACAGCAGGTGTTTCTGGGGCCGGAGTCGGGGCTACGGCAACGGGCTCGGAGGGCGGCTCGGGTGCGGGAGCCACCGGCCGTTCGAGTTCGGGTTCTGGTGTCGGCCTGGCTCCAAGCCCATGAGTCTCGAGCAGGGCAGCGAGGCCGTCCGGCAGATCACCTGGCTCCAGAGTGTGGTTCGCGTCGAACTCGGGTGCACCTGCAGGCTCGTCCATCGGTGCAACACGAATCAGAGTCATGTCCTGCAGGTCTGCACTGCGACGCAACACCTCGGCCAGGACGACCGAAGAAACGCCCGGCAAGTGACCGCCCAGAACCGCCAATTTGGGACGGTTGCGGAACAGGCGCAGCAGGGCTTCGCCACCGTCGTGAACGACTTCCGGGTCCAGTCCCCAGTCGGTCAGAAAGGTGGCGAGCTTTTTCGCGACGTCAGAATCACCCTCGGCCACGAGCACGCGCGTCTTGGGACGTGCGGGCACCGGTGGTGTTGGAGCCGTCGGAACCGTGGCCGGCGATTGCTGAAGCGATGGATCAGCCGGTGCCTCAGCTTGGCCCGGAGAAGAAATTGCGGGTGCCTCAGCTTGGCTCGGAGAAGGAAATGCGGGCGCCTCGGTCTGGGGCGCTGCCGGAACCTGCGCGGGGACTGGCTGGGGCGCAGCGGGTTGTGCGACGGGCGGATCACTTTCGACGGGTCGAGGCCCCGGCGACTCGACGCGAAAAATCGTCTCGCAGCGACTGCAGCGAATTCGAGCGCCGGCCGCACTGATCTTTTCACGCGCGATTCGGTAGCGGCTATTGCATTGTGGACAACTGGCGATCAAATGCGACATCTCCTGCTCAGGTCGCAAGCTGGGTCAAGTGGACTATCGGACGGCTATGCGCCGGCCTTTACGCATTCATACCCAGTACGTCCCCGAGAGAACTGAGAAAGTCGACTACGTCGACTTCTGTCGCAAAGCGCGGATCGGGCTTCACGACTTCCTCGAGCCCGGAATCAGACCCATCTTCACCGTCTCGCAGCAGCACCAGGCGTATGCTTGGTGCAAGACTGCGCAGGCGCGCCACAAAACGGCGCCAGCCCAGACCGCGCCGGGCGTCCAGTGGATCCTCGATGGCAGTACTCAAAACGAAGACGGGAAAATCCCCGCTGATGATGTACTGCTTCAATCGTGTGAGTGCGTCATTGCCATCCTGGAAGATGTGCACGCGGTTGCTGTCACGCGCGAGCAATTCCTTCATGCGTTCGAGCAGTGAGAGATCCGGATCGACGCAGATGATCACGCCTGGCGCGGATTTCCCCGAAGGCACCGGGACCGGCGGGACAACAGGGGGCGTTTCGAGCACCCCGGCGGGACCCTCGTTGAGATCCGACCAGTCCATGCCCGGATCAACCGGGACTGCATTGAAGGGTTCGGGCTTCAGCTCCGGGCTGTGGCGCTCGTCTTCGAGTCGCGCACCCTCGAGCGCCAGGAACTCGGGTGCCACAGGAGCGGGTAGTCGCAGGCCCTCGGGACCTCGCCAGTCCATCTCGGCATTCCCGACGGGTTCGAACATGAACTCTCCCTCGCGCCAGTCGAAAATCTCTAGGATCGCGTGAACGGCGGAGTCCCAGAGCGCAGATTCGATCTGCGCCTGATCGCTTTCAGGTGTCAGGTTCTGGGATTTGAGCACCGACTCGCGATCCAGAACATCGCCGTCTCGCGCAACGCGCACGATTCCGCCGTCTTCCAGACCCAGCCAGGCCACCCCCTGCTCCGAACAGATCTCGAGCGCGCCGGTCTTCTTCGCCAGCGCCACGATCTGCAGCAGCTCCGGAAGGCTGAGTGCATTGAGATTTCCGCGGAGGCTCATCAGAAGGAGTCCGATCCTCTGGGTAGACACATGATTCTCGAGTCTGAATCGGACGGGAGCCGAGCTGACCTTACGCCTGCTGTAGAACGGGCTCCGGGTCTTCGGCCGTCCCGACCCAGCTGAGCTCGATCGACACACCACAGCCGTGCGCATCAGGAACGACACTCGCCAATGCGGACAAGAGCGCCTTCTCGCATTGCTGACCGTCGGCCAGCACGATGTTCAGCCTGGAATCCTCGGGTGCCTCGGAGAGTCCCTGGACCACGCCACTCAGGAGGCTGGCGGCTTCGGACTGCAAATCGATGCTGCCCGGACACGCCAGCAGTGCCGCACCACATTGCAGCGCCAGAAGCTTGCTCACGGCGCCGCGCATCGCGTTCGCGAGCGGCCCCCCGGCGAGCAGAGCGCTGGGCCCAACCCCCACCAAGAGGATCCGGCTGATGTGCAACGGTACGCCTCCGGGCAGTAGCGCCGCCTCACCCGGCATTCCAGAGACGTAACCCGAACGGAGCTGCTCCGAAATCCGACCGCAGAGCCGCCAATCGATCCATCCTGCGTCACCGCGCAGCGGACGCTCGTCTTCGGGAACGGGGACCAGGCAGGTTTCGGCCTGCGCTAGCGTCGCCGGTCCCGGGAACAACGACAGTGCGAGCTGACTCATGCTTCCCGGCGCCTGTGGCGTCGCGCGAGTTCATCGAGCACACCATTGACGAAGGACGGCGAGGAATCGCCTCCAAAGCGGCGCGCAACCTCGACCGCCTCGTCCAGAACCACTTCGACAGGCGTCTGGGGTTCGTGCAAGAGCTCATACGCAGAAATGCGCAGGAGATTGCGCTCGACGGTCGCAAGCCGGTTCAGGCTCCAGTTTGCGCTCACCAGCGAGATCGCCTCGTCCAGCTGCTTCAAGTTCTGCGACACGCCGGACACGAGTTCACGGGCGCGTTCTCGAGCGCGCGTGGGTAGCGAGAATTCCTGCTCTACCTCTGCGTAGGCGGACAGAACGGATTCGGGCAGGATCCCGCCGGTGGAATCGGCCGCGTACAGCACCTGAAGTGCCGCTTCGCGAGCCATTCTGCGTTCACCGTGAATTCCCACGTTCTCTAGTTTCCCTTGCGGATTTGCCCTAGCAAGCTGCACATCTCGGCCACGCAGTCGGCCGCCTCTGCGCCCTTGTTCGTGCCCGACTCGCCCTCTCGCACCGCGCGTTCGAGCGCCTGATGGACGTTATCGGTGGTAAGCACGCAGAACGCAATCGGAATGCGCGCGCTCATGCCGACCTCGCGGACGCCGTCAGTCACCGCGCGGCACACGTAGTCAAAATGCGGCGTGCCGCCGCGAATCACCACTCCGATCGCGACCAGGGCATCATAGCGCCCGCTCACGGCGGCCTCCTGGGCGGCCAGCGGGATCTCAAAAGCCCCGGGCACCCAGATTTCGTCCATCTCGGTCGCACCGAGTTCATTCAACCGCTCGCGACACCCGTTGAGCAGGCGGAGCGTGATCATGTGGTTGAAGCGCGCGACGATGATGCCGACGCGAAGCCCCTGGCCCGAGAGTCGAGTTTCGCTGTTTTCCATCAGAGCGAGATTACCATTCCGCCACGAAGAGGAAATCCGCTCCGAGGCGGCGTACCTGCATGTCGCGGGGCCGGAGCGCTGCACCCAGCCGCCCCACTCCGAGCTCCTGGAGCACGGGACGACCGTCTGAGCCGATCAGCAGCGGTGCGCTGAACCAGAGCAGGCGATCGACCAGCCCCGCGCGAAGCAGCGCCGCGGCCAGGCCGCCCCCGCCCTCCACCAGCAGATCGTTCACGCCGAGCGCTCCGAGCCTTTTCCAGGCCGCCCGCAGATCGAGTTGACCGGCGCGCTGGCGCACTTCGAGCAGCCTGACCCCCGCGCGCTCCAGACGGCGGCGCCGCGCAGCCGGTGCGGACTTCGAGGTCAGCAGCCAGGTGCGTTCGGGAGCCTCGGGATCGATCGCGCGAGCCCCCGGCGGCGTCTTCAGCTTCGAGTCCACGACGATGCGGGTGGGCACGTGCACGATCTTGTTGCGCGCCCGGGCACATAGCTGGGGATCGTCGGCCAGTAGCGTGCCCGAGCCGACGGCGACCGCATCACAACTCGCGCGAATGCGATGCACGTATGCGCGTGCCTTGGGCCCGGTGATCCAGCGCGACTCCCCGGTGCGCGTGGCGATACGACCATCGAGGCTGGCCGCCAGCTTCAGAGTGGTGAATGGTCGACCGCGCTCGACTCGGGAAACGAATCCTTCGTGCAACTCGCGACACGCTGCTTCTTCCACGCCGAGGTCGACGCGAATTCCAGCTCGTCGCAGCTTCGCCAGACCCTTCCCGTTCGTGTTCGGATTCGGGTCGCGCTGACCGACGACCACGCGCGCGATCTTCGCTGCGATCAGCGCGTCGACGCAGGGCGGATTGTTGCCGTGATGGGCGCACGGTTCGAGCGTCACGTACAGCGTGGCCCCTCGAGCGGACTGGCCCGCCCGAACCAGCGCAACGGCCTCGGCGTGGGCGCCGGGAAAGGGTCGCGTGCTGCCCGCAGCAATGCGCTGGCCTCGGTGCACGATCATCGCGCCTACAGCCGGATTGGGCGCCGTTGCACCGCGCGCACGGCGAGCCAGACTCAGTGCAGCTCGCATCCAACGCGCATCGTCGGAGCTACTTCGAGCCAAGGTCGGTTTCGGGTCCGATCTCATCGAGCGCCTTGCGGAAGTCCTCGATCGTCTTGAAGTTCAAGTAGACCGAGGTGAAACGCAGCCATGCGACGGGATCGAGCGCCCGCAACTCCATGCGCACTTCTTCGCCGATGCGCGGGCTCGGCAGTTCGCGCAGACCCAGGTCGAGCAACACGCGCTCGATACGCTGCGTGGCGTCTTCGATTGCATCGACCGAAACGGGGCGCTTCTCACAGGCTTTTTGCAGTCCGGAGACGATCTTCAAGCGATCCAGTGGCTCCCTGCGCCCGTCGCGCTTCACCACCATCGGCAGCAGATCTTCGATCCGCTCGTAGGTCGTGAAACGACGCGCACACTCGGAGCACTCCCGTCGGCGCCGTTTGACCGGTGCGTCGCGCTGATTTCGCGCATCGACCACCTTGGTGTCGGGGTGATCGCAGAAGGGACAGCGCAAGGATCAGCCTATGCGGGGCGCGTGTACGGCAGCGGGAAGCCGCCGGTGAACTCCTCGACCTCGGAGCGGATTCGCTGGGTCAGGGACTCATCGTCGGGATTCCCGAGTACATCACACATCCAGTCGGCCACGCGCACCATCTCGGCTTCCGCCATGCCGCGCGTCGTGAGCGCCGGCGTGCCGATGCGCAGGCCGCTGGTCACCCAGGGCGAGCGCGTGTCTCCGGGAACGGTGCTCTTCGAGGTGGTGATCGCCGCGCGATCCAACGCGCGCTGAGCCTTCAAACCCGAAATCTCCCGGTCGCTGAAGTCGATCACAAAGAGGTGGTTGTCCGTTCCACCGGTGAACAGCTTGAAACCGCGCTCCTTCACCCGTTCTGCCATGGCTCGCGCGTTCTTCACGATCTGTGCGGCGTACTCCTTGAAGTCCGGCCGAGCCGCTTCTTCGAAGGCCACCGCCTTGGCTGCGATCACATGCTCCAGCGGGCCGCCCTGTGTGTGCGGAAAGATCGCCTTGTCGATCGCGCTGGCGTGAGCTTCGTCGCATAGAATCAAGCCGCCGCGCGGACCGCGTAACGTCTTGTGGGTCGTCGTACTGACGATCTGCGCATGCCCCATTGGCGAGGGATGCACTCCGGCCGCCACGAGCCCCGCAATGTGCGCGATGTCGGCGAACAGCACCGCATCGACTTCCCGAGCAATCTCGCCAAAGGCCTTGAAGTCGATCGTGCGCGGATAGGCGCTATAGCCGGTCTGGATCATCTTGGGGCGATGCTCGCGCGCCAGCCTGCGCACCTGGTCGTAGTCGATCACCTGCTCCGGACCATTCACGCCGTAGCGCACGAATTCGAAGAAACGCGCCGAGAAATTGACGGGGGACCCGTGGGTCAGATGCCCACCGTGCGAGAGTTCCATGCCCAGGATCTTGTCGCCGGTTTCCAGCGCGCCGAAGTACACCGCCATGTTCGCACCCGAACCCGAGTGCGGTTGTACGTTGGCGTGCTCGGCTCCGAACAAGCGCTTGGCGCGTTCGATGGCCAGGGTCTCGACCACGTCGATGAACTCGCACCCACCGTAGTAGCGCTTGCCGGAATAACCTTCGGCGTACTTGTTGGTCAGTGCAGTGCCCATCGCTTCGAGTACTGCGGGCGACGTAAAGTTCTCGCTCGCAATCAGTTCGAGGCCGGACTGCTGTCGTTCGACCTCGCTGTCGATCGCGCGAGCGATCTCGGGATCGGTTTCTCTAAGAGTCACGACTGTCCCTCCTCGATCTGATCGTAGCGCGCGAAGGCCAGCGTGCCGTTGGTGCCGCCGAAACCGAACGAGTTGCTTAGCGCAACTGAAATGGCGGATTCGCGCATCTCGTCCGGCACGTAGTCCAGATCACAATCGGGATCCGGATCGGTCAAGTTGACCGTCGGAGGCAGCTTGCCTTCCGCGAGCGCGAGGGCCGTGAAGATGGCTTCGATACCCCCGGCACCGCCGAGCGTGTGACCGGTCATCGACTTCGTCGAGGAGACGGCGAGTTTTGACGCGTGTTCGCCAAAGACCGCGCGGATGGCCTGGCTTTCGATACGATCGTTGAGTGGCGTGCTCGTGCCATGGGCGTTGATGTAGTCGACGTCTTCGGGCCGAAGACCCGCGTCGTTCAACGCGTTGCGCATACACAGCTGGGCGCCGCCGCCGTCATCGGGCGGAGCCGTCATGTGATGGGCATCAGAAGACATGCCGTAACCGACCACTTCCGCGACAATCTTCGCGCCGCGGTTCAGCGCGTGCTCGAGCGACTCGAGCACCACCACGCCCGCGCCTTCGGCGATGACGAAGCCGTCGCGACCTGCGTCGAAGGGACGACTCGCACGCTGAGGATCGTCATTGCGTGTCGAGAGTGCCTTCATCGAGGAGAAACCCGCGATCGCCAGTCGATTGACGGGTGCCTCGCCGCCACCGGCGATCATGGCATCGGCGTCGCCACGCTGGATGATGCGGTACGCGTCTCCGACCGCATGCGTCCCCGTCGTGCACGCCGTGACCACACAGGTGTTGGGGCCACGCGCGCCGTGGCGAATCGAGACCAGGCCCGAGGCCATGTTCGCAATCGATGAGGGAATGAAGAAAGGCGAGACCTTGCCCTTTTCCACCAGCGACATGGAGTTGTCGAAGATCGTGTTCAATCCGGCAATGCCCGAACCGATCAGTACGCCCACGCGTTCCGCACGCGCCGGATCGACCACGAGGCCAGATCGCGCGACGGCTTCTTCGGCCGCCACGATCGAGTACTGCAGATAGGGATCGAGACGCCGGACTTCTTTCTTGTCGAGCGCGACGGTCGGATCGAAACCCTTGAGCTGCCCGCCAATACGCACTCGCAGACTGGAGGCGTCAAGACCCTCGAGCGGTCCGACACCGGACACGCCCTTGAGCAGAGCATTCCAGCTGGTGGGCACGTCATTGCCGAGCGGATTCACCGTACCCATGCCGGTGATCACCACGCGGCGCAAGTCGATGGTTCGGGTCGTCAGGCGAGGGGGCATCTGCGCTCAGTCCTTCGTGGTTCGTTCCTCGACGTAGCTGATCGCGTCGCCGATGCTCTGAATCTTCTCCGCGTCATCGTCCGGAATTTCGAGACCGAACTCCTCCTCGATCGCCATCACCAGTTCGACGATGTCGAGCGAGTCCGCGCCGAGATCGTCGATGAACGACGCCTCCGGCACGACTTCCGTTGCTGCAACTGCGAGTTGCTCGACGATGAGATCCTTGATCTTTGCTTCGATGGACATGCTTTCCCTCCAGCCTCGAGGCGGCCTCAGTCCAACCCGCCGTTCACTTGAATGACCTGACCCGTGATGTAGCTCGCGTCGTCGGTCGCCAAGAACCGCACCGCGTGAGCCACATCCGCAACTGTACCCAAACGGCCCAGGGGAATGCGATCCTGCAGGCCCGCCCGGACCTCCTCGCCCAGCCCCTGGGTCATTTCAGTGTCGATGAAGCCCGGAGCCACCGCATTGACGGTAATTCCCCGGCTACCCAGTTCTCGCGCCAGCGAGCGCGTCAGTGACTCGATTCCGCCCTTGCTGGCCGCGTAATTCGTCTGACCCGGATTGCCCATCTGGGCGACCACCGAAGACAGGTTGATCACCCGCCCCCGCCGCGCCTTGAGCATGGGCCGCGTGACCGCCCGACAGATGTTCCAGGTGCCCCTCAGATTCGTCGCGATCACATCGTCGAAGTCCGCTGGCTTCATACGCATGATCAGCTGGTCGCGCGTGACGCCGGCGTTGTTGACTGCGATGTCGAGCCGGCCGAACTCCTGCAGGGTCTTGGCGACCAGGGCTTCGACGGCCTCGAAATCCGACACATCGCACTCCAGCGCGAGTGCGCGCCCCCCGTGCTCTTCGATGCTCTTGACGGTTTCGCGCGCTCCGTCGGGTGAGCTGCGATAGGTGATGGCCACGCTCGCACCGGCGCGCGCAAGCTCGCGGGCGATTTCCTGTCCGATACCGCGCGAACCGCCGGTGACCAGTGCAACCCGTTCGTGAAGTGGCCGGCTCAAGCGCCCTCCTCCAGTGTCTTCGCCACCCGTTCAAGGGCTCCGTCGAGGTCTTCGAGCTTCTCGATGCTTGCGCGGGCCAGCCCGCGATCCGTCTTGGCAGCCAATCCGGACAGAACGCGTCCGGGCCCGACCTCGAGTTGTACCGTCGCACCGGCGGCGACCATGGTCTGAATGCACTCCGTCCAGCGCACCGGCGCACAAACCTGCTCGCGAAGCAGGCGGCGCGCGGTCTCGGCATCGCCGTTGGGCTGGGCTGTGACGTTCGCGACTACTGGAATGCGCAGATCGCGCAACGCCACCTCCGCGAGTTCCGGCGTGAGCTTCTCCATCGCGGGCGCCATTAGTTTGCAGTGAAACGGCGCGGATACCGCGAGTAGCACCACGCGCTTTGCGCCGGCTTCCTCCGCCGCTTTCGACGCGCTCGCGACCGGCGCGCGCTCACCGGCGATCACCGTCTGAACGGGCGAATTGTAGTTGGCCGGCGAAACGACTCCCGACGTCGCCGCGCAGATCTCGCTGACCTGCTCGCCCGAAAGCCCCAGGATCGCGGCCATCGCTCCCGTCCCCTCGGGAACGGCCTGTTGCATGAGCGCCCCGCGGCGTCGCACCAGACGCACGGCGTCGGCCAGGTCCAGACCGCCCGCCGCCACGAGTGCCGAGTATTCACCGAGGCTATGCCCGGCGAACACCCCTGGGGGTACGGGAAGACGCGGCTCGACCTCGCGGTAGATGGCGATGCTCGCCGCCAGTACCGCGGGCTGGGTGATTTCGGTGCGCAGCAGTTCTTCTTCGGGGCCGTGGGTGATCAGGTCGATCAAGCCACCGCCATACGCGGCGTCCGCTTCTTCGAGTGCGGCGCGCGCGCGCGGATGGGCGCGCACGAAGTCCATGCTCATTCCAACGGCCTGGGAACCCTGCCCAGGGAATACGACGCTCAACATTATCGAGGTAAGGGGAGGTGTTGGGCCGGGAAGACCTAAACCTCGTCTTCCTTCTCGACCTGGAATACCTGTCGGCCGCGGTAGTGGCCGCACTCCGGACAGACCCGATGGGGCTGCTTCGTGGCTCCGCACTGCGGGCACTTCGACAGTCCGGGTGCTGCGAGCGAATCGTGGGCGCGTCGCATGCGAGTCCGCGATTTCGACGTCTTCTTCTTTGGTTCCGCCATCTGCCTGTCCTTCTTTTCCGAGAATCAGCGTCCCTTGGACCGGGACCGCTCCAGTAACTTATCGAGTCCCGCGAAAGGGCGGTTCTTTTCGCCCGTCTCGCAGGTGCAGCCTTCTTTGCTTCGGTTGCGACCACAGACCGGGCACAGACCGAGACAAGATTTCGAGCACAGCGGCTGCATGGGCCACTCGAGCGCCAGAATCTCCAGGATAATCGGCCCGAAGTCTAGCTCGTCGCCGCCATAGTGCCCGAGTTGGAGATCTTCGGGGTCCAGGGCGATGCCACTTTCGGGCAGCTCCTGGGTTCTGGACGCCGGCTCCAGCAGCAACTCGACGGGTTCTTCGAAAATCCGGCGAAAGACCGAAGTGCAGCGTCCACACACCAATTCGATGGCCCCGCGCAGATGGCCGCGAACCAACAGCCGCGCACCGATGCGATACGCCTCCAGATGCAGCTCGAACGGCTCAGCCAGCGAGAGTTCGGAATCGCCCAGAACCCGACGGGCTTCCTCCCACCACCCGGGATCGGAAACCAGTTCGAAGGAAAGCGGGCTTTCCAAGACGTCTTCGGGGCGCAGGCTGAATCCGGCCACGTCGAAAACCCCAAATAGTTCAAATAGTTGAGCGAATGCTCTATCTAGACCGGAAGACTTGGGCTGTCAACCCGAGGCTCGGGGAACGGGCTGCTATCATGCGCCGCTATGTCCGTCATCACCCGCTACGCGCCGAGCCCGACCGGCGCTCTCCACATCGGAGGCGCTCGCACCGCGCTGTACAACTGGGCGCTGGCCCGCCACGAGGGCGGCTCGTTCCTCTTGCGCTTCGAAGACACCGACCGCGAACGTTCGAGCGAGGAGTCCGAACAGCTGCTGCTGGAGGCCATGGAGTGGCTGGGCATCGACTTCGACCCTGTCCCAGGGTTCGAGGGCATCCCGCGTCAGAGCGAGCGCTCTCGACGCTACCAGGAGGCCGTCAACCAGCTCCTGGAGGGCGGTCACGCCTACCGCTGCACCTGCACTCCCGACCAGGTCAACGCCATGCGCGAGGCAGCCAGGGCGGCCGGACGCAATCCAGGCTACGACCGAAGGTGCCGCGACAAGAACATCCCCGCGAACTGCAGCGAGAGTTTTTGCGTGCGCATCAAGGTGCCCGACGAAGGCGCAGTGACGCGCTGGAACGATCTGATCGCGGGGTCCAGCGGCCAGGATGCAGCGGAACTGGACGACTTCATCGTCGCACGGACCGACGGTACGGCAATCTACCACTTGGCCGTGGTGATCGACGATCACGACATGCACGTGAGCCACGTCGTGCGCGGCCGGGAGCACATGACGAGCACCTCGCGCCAGTTGCTGCTCTACACCGCCCTGGAATTGCCGCCTCCGCAGTTCGCTCACGTGCCGCTACTCGTCGAGTCCGGCGGCAAGAAACTTTCGAAGCGGGTCGAATCGGTATCGGTGCAGGCCTACCGCGACCGCGGTTTCCTGCCTCAGGCAGTACTCAACTATATTTCCCGTCTGGGCTGGAGCCACGGTGATCTGGAGATCTTCGATGCCGACAAACTCGTCGAGTTGTTCACACTCGAAGGCTGTGGTCGCTCCCCTTCCCAGGTACACGACGACAAACTCATCTGGCTCAACCAGCAGTACATCAAGTCTTTGCCCCGCGAGGAGTTGCTGAGACACCTGAGCCGCTTCGTATCCGACGAGTTGAACGACGACACCAGCTTCCAGTCGCTGGTCGATCTTCTGCGCGAGCGCAGCAAGACCCTGGTCGAGATGGCCGAGAAGGCCAGCAGCTATTTCGTCGACCCACTCGAATACGAGCCCAAGGCGGTACGCAAGTTCCTCAAGCCGGGCGCCGCCGAACCACTGACGCAGCTGGCGGCGTTGTTCGAGAAACTGCCGGACTGGGATGAGGCCGGACTGGAAGGGGCCTTCAACGCCGTGCTCGAGAAGTGCGAGTTGAAGATGGGAGCGCTGGCGCAGCCGGTCCGCGTGGCCGTATCGGGCACCTCGGTCAGCCCGGGAATCTTCGAGACCCTGGTGGCCCTGGGCCGCGAGCGCACACTGCGCCGCCTGGCCGAGGTTCAGGAGCAAATCCCACAGACCGATTGAAGCTCAGGATCGGGGATCTATACTCCCGACTCACGTAGACGCCGCTTCACCGGGGCGTCTTCCGCTGGCGGATCGTCTAATGGTAGGACGGTGGGTTCTGGTCCCATTGATCTAGGTTCAAATCCTAGTCCGCCAGCCATCGGTTTCTCCAAACCCGAGGCTCGGGCCGCGGCTTCGAACTCAGTCGGGCGGCGGAACGCGGCGTACGCGCGGATGGCTCAGCAGGTGCTGGCACTGCGCCCGCGACAGGCGTTGCGCGGGCGCCGCCTTGCGACAGGGCGCGTACTTCAACAGCGCCTTGCCGTAGCTCATCATCGTGCAGGCGTCCTCGGGTCCGTCGACCACGATATGCCCGAGGCCCAGGGTGTGGCCGATCTCGTGCGCGATTCGCCAGCTGGTGCCGTATTTCTTGTGCAGCAATGCCGGTCCGGTCCACACATAGGCTTTGGGCAGGCCGAGAAGCGACCAAGCCGGGCCGGGTCCGGTCGCCAGGTAGAGCCCCGGCTTCTTGCCCATGCCGCCGCGCCGGCGCTGAAGCTTCGGGTCCCGGCCGTCGAAGACCTCGAGCTTCTTGATATGGATCTCGAACGGGCAGGGAAAGTCGGGGGTTGGGTACGCGGGATCCGAAACCTGCACCGCCTGATAGCGCCGGTTCGCGTGCTCGATCAGGGTGCGGACGTCCTCTCGCCAGTTCGGATTGTCCACGACCAGATCGTTCATTACGTAGACGTCCATCGGAACCTGATGCGTGGCAATTGCCGCGGCCAGAAGCAGCGTCTTGAGCATCAGGTCGCGCTCGGGGTGATGGTGTGGTGATCGACGGACATCTGGGCTCCCACTGGATGGGTCTTCGTGGAGACTATCGCGCGCGGACTGCGGACCCCAGGTTCATCGGACTGGCGGGAGCCCGGACGCAGTTCGTGTGCAACTCGGCGGGCTCGGCCGCTGCTCCGCGAAAGAGGTCTCCGATCCGAGAGTTTTTTTGGGGGCATTGAAGATTTCCCCGGCGCCCCCGTCATAACCAGTGCAACCGATAGCACCCAACCCGAGACCCGTGGGGGTTTGAGACATCGCAAGAGAGATCGCGTCCGGAATGGCTGTACTCCCTCCGTCCAACGCAGAGATCGCCTCTTGCCCCCGCGGGTCGCTTTCGGAAATCGGGTGCTGACCGGTTCAACGAGTTTTGCTCATCGCTTCTTCATCCACCCTTCCCTTCCCAGGATGACCGGGGGGCCAGCCGAAAGGCTCGGCCCCCCGGTTTTTCTTTAACGATCGACCGAAGAGACCAGCGCCAGACGCGCGAAAGCCATCGCAGTCCGAAGACCGCGATGGCTCTCTGTGCTTCCTGTGGGTAGAAGCGAGTGAATCAGTAGGCGACGGTCACGCCCGAGCACTCACCGAGTGGGCGCTTGAACGTGAAACGCGCAGGCGAAACGACCAGCGCTTCCGCGACTTCACCGAACTGTTGCGGCGCAGTGACGCCTGCAATCGGGCCAACCGGAAAGACGAGCACCACGGCGCCGGCCACCATCGTAACGAAGGAAAGCGGGCGCATGACGGCAACGTCGAAAACCTTCGGATACGCACAATCGTCCAGCGAATCCTCATATCCGACTGCGGATGCCGGGCCCGCCATACCGAGTAGCCCCGCGAGTACAAGTCCAACTAGCAGGTTACGACCGAGATTGCGCATGAAAGTCTCCTCGCAGGGAACATCCGTCCCGAAAGATCTCTTGGTGCCAATCGGCCCCGTGTCGTACAACTTGACTTGCGGGAGCTACCCAGAAGCACCTGGCCGGACTTTTCCAGTCACCACTGGCGCCCCGGCGCGGTACAGTGCGCGGACTTCGAGGCGCTCATTCAGGAGCAAGAGATCCGCGTCACAGCCCGTCGCCAAACGGCCTTTTCGCTGGGCACCGATCAGGCTCGCCGGTCCCTCGCTGGCCATGTGAAGCGCGTCGGGCAGAGGGATCCCGGCCTCGTCCACCCCAATACGCACGGCGTCGAGCAGGGTGATCGTACTGCCGGCCAGGCCCTGACCGGCGGTCGCATAGCCTTCGGAATGCACGGTCGCGCGCAGCGCGCCCATCGGATACTCCCCCGGAGGCAGACCCGCGGCGGGTGTGGCATCGGAAACGAGTAGCAACGCGCGCTTGCGCAACCGGTAGAGCGCCGCAGCCAGTTGCGGGTGCAGATGCCGACCGTCGAGAATCACGCTCCCGCGCAGGCGCTCATCGACCATGAAGGCGCCGATCAGACCGGGCTCCGAGCGCCGGTAGCCGAGAGCTTCGTCATAGGGTCGGGAAGGCCAGTCGCTGGCATTGCCCACGTGCGTCACGAAGGAAAGACCGCGATCGATCGCGGCCCGAAGCTGCTCGAAGCTGGCCAGGGAGTGACCGGCGGCGGTGACGACCCCGGCCTTGGCCAAGCGCTCAATCGCGTCGAGCGCGCCCTCGCGTTCGGGCGCCAGGGTGAGCATGCGCAAAGAAGGACCGGCAGCGTCGAGCAGGCCTGAAAGCGCACCGGGCGTCGGATCGCATAGGTTGCGACTGGCATGTGCACCGCTCTTGGCCTCGGAAAGGAATGGGCCTTCGAGGTGTACGCCGAGCACCGGCCCGTCTTCGCTGACCTCGGGAGCGAGCCGCCGAAGCGCTGCCTCCAAGTGGTCCAGCGGCGCGGTCACCAGAGTGGCCAGCAGACTCGTGGTACCCGAGCGCAGGTGGTAGTCGGTTGCGCGCCGACGAGCCGCGGGATCGGGATCGTCATAGGAACCGCCGTCAGCGCCGTTCACCTGAAGATCGACCAGACCGGCCACCAGTGTGGCGTCGTCGAAGCGTTCGTCGTCGGGTCCAGGGTCGGTGTCCGCCAGAAGCTCGGCGATGCGACCCGAACGCACCTCCAGGCGGACCCGCTCGAGCACCCCCTGAGGCGTGATCGCGCGCGCGGCCCAGATGCTGCGATCGCTCAATTCTTCGCGAGATGCAGCATCGCCGCCAGCGCGACGGAAATGGCGGAGTCCATGTTTTTGTCGATGTCGAGTTCAGCCGGGCCCGGCCACGGAGCGCGATCCGATACGACACACACACAACCCGCTGAAAGCCCGTAGAGATTTGCCAGCGTGAGCAGGATGCCGCTTTCCATTTCGGCGTTGAGCACGCGAGCGGCTCGCAATTGCTCGATACGACTGGACAGCTCGGGCGGACGGTAGCCGCCGTAGCTCATGGGTTCGATCGCTCCACCTTCGCCGAGTACGGCGTTGCGCGCGTAGAACGCATCCATGGACCAGGTGATGCCCACCTGGTGGTGCACGCCGAGCGATCGCGCTGCTGACACCAGTGCACTGACGACGTCGTAACTGGCCACTGCCGGATACTCGGTCGTGATATAGCTTCGCGAAGTTCCGTCGTCGCGCACCGAACCAGTGGTGATCACCAGGTCGCCCAGATCGAGATCAGGTGCGAGTCCGCCGGAGTTGCCGATGCGGATGAAGCGCTTCCCCCCGACCTTGGCAAGCTCCTCGACCAGGATCGCGGTACTCGGTGCGCCAATACCGGTGGAGGCGGCGGCCATCGTCACGCCTTCGTGCTCTCCGACCACGACGCGGTACTCGCGCACATTGCAGACCTCGCGCGTGTTCGACCAGTTCTTCGATATTCGCGCGACCCTCGCCGGATCCCCGGCGAGGAAAACGTTCTCGGGCATTTGCCCGCTCTTCAGACCCGTGATCGGCTGTCCCGGCTCGTCACTCATCTCACTCACTTCGGAATTCTCCTCTATTTCCGGGTGCTTCCGTTCCCACACGCAATCGCGTCACCGGGCGCAACGAGCGCTCACCATCGCGCAGTCCACTCGAACTCGCCAACAGCAGAACCCCGTGCGCCGAGATTTTCAAGCGCGAAAAAGCAGCACCGATCGGCAGCTTCACGGGCTGGCCGAAAGTAAAAGCTAACGCTTTCGTGAATTTCGTCCGAAACCGGGTTCATTGAAAATCGTGGGGAGTACAACCACATGGCAATCAAGGTCGCAAAAAGAGTTTGGCACACGTCGAAGATGAACAACGATTGGCAGCGATTCGCCAATTACTTCAGCAAGCACTATCCCATGGACAAGCAGATGGCGAAGTATTTTCGCGAAGCCATGAAGTCCACTGAGAACGCAGCTGCGAAGCTCAAGACAGCGTCGAAGCCGAAGCCGGCGATGAAGCGCAAGACGACGGCGAAGAAGCGGACCACGCCGAAGCGTCGCACGACGGCGAAGCGCCGCACCACGGCGAAGCGTCGAACTCCGGCGAAGACGACTCGCTGGACCGCTTCCAAGAAGCGGCGCACGATGAAGCGACGGCAGGGCTGAACCAAACAGGTTTGACCGTCTCAGCGTAGACCCCCGGTCTGCTGCGGAAACGCGGCGGGCCGGGGGTCTCGTACGTCGTGGCCTCGCGGGGCCAAACGCGCGGATCGCCCGGGCCCCGGTTTGACGAGCCGGGGCGCCCCCCCTACCTTGCCGCCTTCCGACTGGTCCCATCGTCTAGCGGTCTAGGATGTCAGGTTCTCACCCTGGAGACACGGGTTCGATTCCCGTTGGGACCACCAGTCTTCTAGGACTCACTGCCCCAGGTCCAGACCCAGGAATACGAACGCGCGCGGCGGCGCTGTCCGGCTGGTGCCGAAAACGCGCCTACTCCCCGGCCTCCGGAGATGAGCCTT
>JAAELY010000082.1 GCA_024226335.1 bacterium | reverse complement strand
CTTTTCGATTGAAGACTGGAAGCCCATAGCAACACTCAGCGGTCACGAGCATCACGCCAACACCGTCGACTGGTCACCCGATGGTTCCCAGCTCGTCAGCTGCGCGCACGACCGGACGCTGCGCATCTGGGACCTCGCATCAAAAGAGTGTCTTCGCGTCATCGAAGCACACGAAGACGATATTGACGCGGCGATGATCTCTCCCGACGGACAGTGGATCGCCAGCGCAGGACACGACAAAGAGTTGCGCATCTGGGACCTGAAGAGCGGATCCAAGTTCTGTGGCCTGGGCGGCCATAGTGATGAAATCGAATGGGTCTCCTGGTCACCAGATGGAGCAAAGCTCGCCACGACTTCCATCGACGCCAAGGTGCGCATCTACGACTTTGCCTCCCAGACTCTGGAGCGCACATTGCCCGGTTGCAACCGCTCGGTATCGCTGGTGCGCCTGCAAACCCGACGGATCCGCGATGGGCGTGACGCGAATCGGATTGCCATCGTCCAGGCCGATCGCTCGCTCAGTCTCGTGGATGAGAACTTCAGACCGGTCGAACGCGTCGAAGAAATTCACGAACAAGCCGTGAAAGGCGCTGAATGGTCTCCGGATGGAGAGCAGTTGCTCACTGCTTCGCTCGACGGCAGTGTTTCGCTTTGGGAATGCCAGCCACGAGTTTCACATAAGCAGCACTTCAGCTTTCCCAGCGGAGCGTATAGCGCGAGTTGGTCCCCCGACGGCAGATACTTCTCGGTCGGCCTGGAGGACGGCTCGGTATCGATTGTGGAATCCGAATCGGGCCGGGTCGTTCAGCGCTTCGGAGATCACACCGATCCGGTGTATCGGGTGGCCTGGTCTCCTAGCGGCCGCTGGATCGCTTCGGGTTCCAGAGACTGTCGAGTCATTCTGCGCTCACCCGAGCGCGACGAAATGCGAGAACTCGGAGGACACAGCGATCTGCTCTTCTCGGTCAGCTGGTCCCGGGATGGCGCACTCCTGGCTTCCACTTCTCGCGATCGAACCACACGGCTCTGGGACGAAGAAGGCAACTGTCTCGGCGTGCTCACCGGTCACGAACTCAGCATCTGGGACGCAGCGATCTCCGCTGGCGCCGACAAGATCGCGACTTGCTCCTTCGATACGACCATCCGCGTGTACGCCCTTCCCGGTGGCGAACTCCTGCAGTGTCTTCGCGGGCATACCCGGCAGGTGAGCAGCGTGGATTGGTTGAGCGAAACGCGCTTGATCAGCGGAAGCCGTGACGGAACATGCCGCATCTGGGACTTGCAGGCGGAAACGAGCACGACTCTGTCTCCCCATCAACTCTTTCTCGAAGACGAATCCGCGCTTGGCGCACCCGGTCGTTCCGCAACCGGCCGCGGCCTTTGATGCACCTGCTCCTGGACGAGGAACACCACCGATGAGAAGTCAGCCAATTTCCGCTTCACCCGGTCATGACGCTCCGTTGAGCTGTACTGCAAGCGATGCTTCGGGCCGTCAAATCGCGACGGGTAGTTACGATGCCACGATCCGCATCTGGGATCCCGACTCCGCGGAGCAACTCAGGAGCATTCGCGCCACGAGCCTGGTCAATGGAATCGTGTTTTCCCCCGACGGGCTCCAGATCGCGAGCGGAGAATGCGACTACATCGCCTACATCCGCGAAATCTCCACGGGTCGGGAGATCCGTGCATTCAGGGGACATGAGGACGACGTGAACTCCGTGGCCTGGTCCCCGGACGGGAACTTCCTGGCCACCGCCAGCTTCGACGACACCGCTCGTATCTGGGATGTGTCAAACGGCGAATGCCTCCTGCGACTGACGAACCACACCGACGACGTGAACGGCGTGCACTGGAGCCCCGACGGAAAGCGCATCTCTACGGCTTCGGACGATCGAACCGTGCGAATCTGGGACGCTCATTCGGGTGAGGAACGACTGGTTCTCGATGACGCATCCGATTGGTGTGACCACGCTCCGTTTTCTCCCGATGGCAGTCGCATAGCCTGTTCTTCGATGGAAGGACGGGCCCGCGTCTACGATGCGGAATCGGGCCAACTCCTTCTGACTCTTTCCCACCACGATGCCGCGGTGAAGGCCGTTTGCTGGAGTCGCGATGGCAGGCGGATCTGCACCGCAAGCTACGATCACCATCTGCGCGAATTCGACGCCGAAACAGGGCGAATACTGAGAAAGACCTACTACCCGAATATGTGGAGCCGATTCATCGATGAAATCGGTGACACTGGACGCTATCTCACGGGTTCATTCGCAGGTGCTCCCGTCGTCTGGGATGCGAAGCGCGGAACACGCGAGCTGATCGAAAAGCCGACCCAGGGACTCAACGCCGCTGCCCTGTCCTCAGACGCGCGCTGGGTCGCTCTGAGTAGTGACAACGGATCCACGGAGATCGTCGAGCGTTCGAACAACCGACGAGTTGCGAGTCTTCGGGCTCACGAGGGCGCGCCACTGGTGGCCGAATTCTGTCCATCTGGCGAGCTGCTCGCAATTGGCGCCTGGGACGGCTCCGTGGCCATCCACTCGTGCGATAGCTGGGAACTCACCAGCCATATCCGCGGCCTCCGAGACATCGTTTGCGCACTCACATTCTCGGAGGACGGAAGCGAGTTGGTCTGTGCGACCTACTCCGGCGCAGTCCTGCGCTGGAATGTGGCTACGGGCCAGCTCCTCGGTGTGCTGACGCTTCACCACGGATCGGCAAAGGCGCTGTGTCGCGGGGCAGATGGGACCTACCTCAGCGGTGGGCGCGACGGTACGATTCACCGCAGTCACGCCGACGGGTCAGTCGAGATCTTCCGCGTCGCCAACACCATCATCAACGCAGTCGCTCTTTCCCCCGATCAGCGCGTCTTCGCCAGCGCATCGCGCGACCATAGTGTGCGTATCCATGACTCCGCCAATGGTGAGGTGCTGGCTCGATTCGAAGATCACCCGTGCTCGATCAAGACGGTCACCTGGTCGAACGACGGACACTCGATTGCCGCCGGATACTACGACGGCACCATCGTGCTCTGGGATCCGGAGAGTTCGCAGAGCCGGTTACTTCAGCCGAAGCCTGCCCACGCCATCAGCCAGATCAGCTTCTTGCCCGACGGAAATCTGCTGGTGGGTTCCTGGAATCCTCTCGGCCGCGCTCGGATTCTCGATCAAGAGGGTGAGCCGATCGCGAGCCTGGGCGGAAAACCACTGCTGAGCCCAAGACGCAGGCGTGCCCCCCAGCCAGCGAAGGCGAGCCTGCGGAGCTGAGAATTGAACCCGGACACTTTGCTTCTCGAACTGGGCGCCGCCATCTGCGCCATCGGCTACGGCTTCCGGCTACACCACTGGTTCTCCGGAAAAGAGACGGGACCTCGGTCTCCGATTCGTACGCGGGCGCGTTCCTTCCTGGAACGCGTCGTGCTTCAGCGACCCTTCCGCAGCGGTGGATGGCGCGCTCCGCTCATGCACGGACTGATCTTCTGGGGCTGTGCCGGGCTCGGTATTTCCTCGCTCGAGCTTCTGCCCGGGCTCTTCAATTTCCGGATCTTCGAGCCTGCAGACCTGCATGGCGCTGCTCTCCTGGCGCGAGAAGCGGGAACCCTGGCTCTGGTCGCAGGCTGCGCAATGGCGATACACCGCCGTTACGTCAAACGCTGGGAGCGGCTCACACTGGATCTTCCGGGAGATCGGTTGATCCTGGCCTTGCTATTTGCGATCCCGCTCACCGGTATCTTCACCGTGGGCGCTCGCCTTTCGGGCCAACCACTGGAGGCGGAACCGATCGCCCTGAGCGGTCACGCCGCTTCATGGCTTCTGACCGGGATGGGTTTTGAACCGGCTTACGCCTCCTGGCGGAGTATTCACGTGGTCATGATTTCGGGATTCCTGGCGCTGCTCCCGTTCACTCGCTTGCGGCACATTCTGGTTGCCCCTCTCGCCGTACTGATTGGCCAGGTACGCGAAAGTGAAAACGTCGAAGGGAATGCGACCGATGTGCTCCCCTGGCTTCTGCGACTGCAACTGGATGCGTGCAGTGGTTGCGGTCGCTGCGATTCCGCCTGCCCGCCGACAGAGGACGGGACCCCTCTCTCGCCTCAGAGCATCGTGATAGCCCAGCGCAGCGACGAACGAGCCCGTAGCATCGAAGACGCGGCACTCGCCGACTGCTCTCTTTGTGGAGCTTGTGAAGAGGCCTGTCCTGCCGGGATCTCTCACCTGACTCGACTTCGCTCCCTGAAGCTGCAACGCGATCCGCTGCATTCTTCGCGAGATCCGCAGAGCTCAGGAGCGGAACCGACGTCCGTATCAGAACTCTTCCCACTCCTCGTCGGACCCATCGGGACCGGAGCATTCCGGAACCAACGCTGACTGAAACGGAGCTGCAGTCGGAGAACTCAGCCGCCAGCGCTGTGGTAGGCACGCCCCCCCCGAAATGACTCGTACTCTACGGCGCCAGGTTTGCCGGTGTACCTGCGCCGACAAAGCTGTTCTTCAACACAGTCTGGCCTGCATCAGACAGCGCCCAGCGAATGAACAACCGTACCTCACCCTGAGGCTCACCCTTGGTGATCAGATAGAGTGGCCGAGTGATCGGGTACGCGGAGTTGTCGACCGAAGCGGTCTGGCCGTCGGGATTGATTAGTTTGATCCCGCTCGAATTTCCCATGAGCGCGAAACTCAACTGGCCGATTCCGCCTTCATCGTCGGCCACCTTGGCGGCGATCGCGGGGTCCGGACGAATCGTCTTGATCCGGGGACCGCCGTAGTCAGCGCCGCCAAGGACCTTCTTTGCAAATACCTTGCGAGTCGCCGATTGCGTATTCGTAACGTATACGGTGATGGCCATGTCCTTGCCACCCACCTGACTCCAGTTGTGGACCTGGCCGGTGAAGATGTCCTTGAGCTGGGCCGTCGAGAGATCGGAAACGGGGTTCTTGGAGTTCACGAGAACACCAATCGCGTCGTGTCCGATCAGGTATTTGTTGACGCCCTTGGCAAGGATCTGCTCCTTGACTTCGCGCGCCACACCGCCAATATCGGTCTTTCCTGCAGCGGTAGCGTTTTCACCACCCCCACTCTCGGGCTTGGTATTGAGAGAGAACGTGCTGTCCGTGTAGGCGGACTGCGCATCATTCATGAACTTTCCGACTGTCGAAGAACCCACATACTTGATCTCTCCGGCATCGGCGTCTGGAATCCCAACCAGGAAGGCAAGCGCCAGACCGGTTACGATTGCTATTCTCAAAACGTTCGCATGCATATCTATCTCCTCGGATCGAGTGTTCTCAAGATGAGTCGCCAGAGCCCTAACTGGAACTCGAACGACGTTGGTGATCGTGTCGTGCCTGAAACCTCGGTCCGTCATTTGTCTCAGGCGGAGCGATGGAACGATCCTTGGCGAACTCAGCTTTCACATATACGTGCTGAGACGGCTCGCGGCGAATCTTGCGACCGGGCGCCGGCGCCAGCCTGAAAGCCGCATGGGTCCGGCGCGCATCGACCTCCACCCTTCGAGCACTATCGTTCACGGATCGATCCCAGAACGTTCGTATCCGTTGTGCAGTGCGGAGAATCCCAGCAGCGGAAATGCTCTTTCGCTTGCTCGGCAGAAATGGCTGGCGTTCGGCAATAGCTCGATGCACGGACCGGTCGTGAAAGACGAAGCCGAAGAAGTCCAGTTCGAGAGAGAGATGCTCCCGGGCGGCCTCCTGGATTTTCGCCGCCACGCCCATTTCATCGGACGAATAGCCCATGTTGAACACGATGCGCGGACGGTAACGGCGCGTGATCGCCTCGACCCGCGCACCTGCTTCGCGATCGATCGTTCCGATCTCTTGCTGCAGAGCTGCGATGGACGTTTCGTTGGCCTCGATGGATCGCTTGTGATAGGTGGCCATGAACTCGCGCACGTCGTCGTGCTCGCGAGTTTCCCGCTCGATGCGACGCAAGAGGAATTGCTTCAGAAACGAGAGCATATTCATCAACGCCGGGTACTCCGGCTGCGTGACCAACAGGCCGTGATCCGAGAGCGCAAAGAAGTCGAGCGTATTGAACGAAGCGCCCGCACCTAGATCGAGAACGATGTACTCCGAATCGAGCTTGAGCAGATGGGAGATCAGGCGCTTCTTTCGCGCGAACGGAATATTTGCCATGAACGCGCTCTTGCCATCACCGGGGATCAGACTCAAGCCTTCGATTCCCGTGGGAACCGGCAGATCGGAAAACTCGACGCTCCGCGCCTTGAGAAAGTCACCCACTCCGGAGTGAGTATTCGAAACCCCCAGATGACTGTGGAGATTCGATCCGCCGAGATCGAGGTCCACCGCGGTCACCGAGTGCCCGGCTTCCGCAAGCGCGATAGAGAGGTTCGCCGCAAGAAAGGTCTTGCCGACGCCACCCTTTCCGGCGGCAATCGGAATGATCCGACTCACGAGTCTCTCCCTCATCTCCAAACCAGAACTCCTTCAGGCGGTCCGCTCAATCGAAAGCGGCCAGTTCATCAGAACTCTTCCCACTCCTCGTCGGACCCATCGGGACCGGAGGATTCGGGAACCGGCGCTGACCGAGTCGGAGAACTCGGCTCGGCAGCCAGCGGCCTGGGGGATGTGGGCGGAGTGTTCATCTCGTGGTGTCCGCCGTTATCACCCGAGGTGAAGAACGACAGGACCTGGTTCATGCCGATCGCGTTGGTCGCGAGTTCCTCACTGGCACTGGTCGCTTCCTCGGCCAGCGCGCCGTTCTGCTGAGTGATCTCGTCCATCTCGCTGATCGCCTTGTTCACCTGCTCGATCCCCTGAGCCTGCTCGGTACTCGCAGCAG
>JAAELY010000081.1 GCA_024226335.1 bacterium | reverse complement strand
TTCCGGTCCGGACGGGATGGCGTCCCGTCAGGAACGCGACGCGAGTGGGCGTGCAGGATGGCTCGGTGTACATGCGCTGAAGGCTGAGTCCCTCCCGGGCCATGGCGTTCAGGTTCGGCGTGCTGTAGCCGCGGATCACGTCCAGATCGGGCATCGCGAGCTCGCCGAACCCAACATCGTCGAGCAGGATGTAGATGATGTTCGGCGGCTTCCCGCCGTTGTTCCTGCGGATCTCAGCCAGCTTCGCATCGATCTGCCGATCGTCCGCTCTCCACGTCTCACCGTTCTGAGCTTCGAGCAAGGCAAATTCCGCGTCGTGGACGATCCCGGACTGACCGCCCGCGCCGGTCGTCACCGCACCGACAGCGCCGAGTCCCGCGGCGAGAATGCCGAGCATCGTGGAGGCGTGTCTCATTCTGATGTCTCCGTAAGTTGCAGTGTCGAGGGATGGAAGATCTCCTCGACGTCCAGCCGGCGCTTCGCCAGGCCTTGTTCATAGGTGTAACGCATGATGAGCTCGAGTTCCGTGCGGTTCGCTTCGATGCCGTAGGGCCAGTAGTTGTCGCCCATCAACTTCTGCGTATCCAGGAATTCCTGTGTCGCCCACGGCAGTGTCACCTTGAGCGCCGTTGTCGTCTCGAGGTCGTCGTAGGCCGCCTGCTTGGCGCGGCTATACATGGAGAAGATCGCCCCTGGCAGGCCGGGATTCGCATCCGCGAAGTCCTTACGGATCGCGATCGCGTGCATGATCGGGAACACGCGCGCCTTCTTGTAGTACGCCTGTTCGGCTGACCGGAAGTCAGGAAACAGCCGCTTCACGTTCGGGTTCCTATCGAGGAAAGCCCTGGGCGTGGTGGCGGAGATGAGCGCATCGACGTCGCCGGCAATGATCATCTCCGATTCGTCTACGCCGGGCGGACCCTTCTCGAAGGGAAAGCCATCGGGAAAGACGTAGCTCCCGATGCTCGCGCTCAGCGTGCCTCCGTCGGAGCTCTTCGTGGTTTCGACCCAGCGCATCTCGTCCGGCTTGACGCCGTGCATGTCCTGGAGGAAGCCGCGGGTCCACGTGGATGCGCTCATGCCGTAACCGGGGGTGCCGATACGCTTCCCTCGCAGATCCTCGGGCTTCTCGATCCCGCGGTCGGGCCGTATGTAGATATCGCGGTGCCGGAACATCCGCGAGATGAAGACGGGAATCAGCGTGTACGCCCTGAAGTCTTCGTTCGCGTACTTCTTGACGTACGGGATGAGGCCGGTCTCGCTGACCTCGTACGTCCGCGCAGACCCGAAAACGCCTGCATTGAGACGGTAGATGTCCTTGACATGAAAGCTGAGGTCGCAGCCATCCACGCCGAGCCGCCCATCCTGGATCGCCCGCACGCGGTCATAGGCGTACCCGGCGATCTTGACCTGGACTCGGTTCCCGTGTGCCGCCCGGGCTTCCCGACCGCTGAACACTCCGAACGCACCGGTTGCGATGCCCGCAGCCGCCGTCTTCATTACGTCGCGTCGATTGACTCCGCGATCCCGACTTGGCGCATCCCCAGTCTGTTCAGGCGTTGCTTGGCCCACCGCAAACATCTCCTCTACGTGACTCACCGACGGGCTCTGAGGAACCGTGCCAGACACTTGTGGACGATCCCCGAGAGCGAACTGGCCTCTCGTTCGGCGAGACGCTCCAACTTGGCGAATTCCTCATCCGTGACGTACGTGACCACACGCTTCGCTCGAACCAGCTCAGGCTTCCCCCGCGGGCGACCGGGCGTCCTTCGCGGCGTCTCGAACGTGGCCAAACCGTGTTCCTGGAGGTCTGAATCCGATTCAGGGGATCGAATAGTCAATGGACAGTCGTTTATCGTGCCGGCATACTATGTGTCGCTCTCCGAGCGCAACATCAAGAATTCGCACGGGGCGTTGACGTGTCAGGAATCGAGACCAAGACCGTTCGTACCCCCCAAATGGTGGACGCGCGGTTCTCGGGTTTGGACGAATTCCTCCGCCTCGCCGGTGATTGGACACTCGACTTCTGTCAGTTGGACACTGGAGCGTCGACCGGCGAGTACATGCATCTCGCGGGTCCCGGGATTGGATTGGAGAGATTCGAGTTCTCCCGCGGCTACGCCAAGCACGGGGAGACTCCGCCGGGGATGCGGACGTTCGGGATACTGGAGCGCGAGGTCGACTGCGTCAGTTGTTGCGGGTCGTCGATGTCCGCGCAGAGCATCTTCGCATTCCCGGCCAACCGTGAATTCGAAGCGACCTCGGGGCCAGGGTTCTCCGCCTACTCCTTGTCGGTAAGCGAGGAGGTTCTCGAGCAGACCGCAGAGCTCATAGGTGCACGTGAGTTCGGTCGCCTGATCGAGCCTGGGCTTCATCAACTCGATCCGACAGCGATGCAGGGCCTGCGAGGTGAGCTTCGCTCGCTCCGCAGCGCGGTTAGAGAGAATCCACAGCTCAGTGGAACACACGAGATCAAGGAGCGGCTCCGCTTCGAGATCCCGAGATTGCTTCTGGAGACACTGGCCTCGGGACGGGTCGAGGAATCGCCGGTGCCCGACTCGCGTTCTCGCCAGACGGCATTGAAGCGAGCCCGAGTCCTGCTGGAAGACATCACGGACGAACCGGTCACGATTCGCGAAGTCTGTCAGGCGACAGGAATGAGCTGGCGCACTCTGAACTATGCCTTCCGCGAGTACTTCGGCATCAGCCCAAAGACCTACCTGACGGCGATCAGGCTGCATCGAGTCCGGACGCATCTCCTGCGTCCGGATCCGTCAACGACCGTTGCACACGTGGCCAACAGACAGGGCTTCTGGCACATGGGGCAGTTTGCAGCCGAC
>JAAELY010000080.1 GCA_024226335.1 bacterium | reverse complement strand
CGATGAGCCCGTCGACCAGGTCGAGCCGCCGATCGCGGAACACGATCCACTCGATGACTTTCTCAACGCAGCCCAGACCGACACGGCCAGCGCGGATGAACCGGCACTGCCCGAACTCGACGAGTCTCCGGCGCTCGAACTCGACGAACCCGTCGATGACTTCCCCGTGCCCAAGTTCGATGAGCCCGTCGACCAGGTCGAGCCGCCGATCGCGGAACACGATCCGCTCGATGATCCTCTCGCAATAGCTCAGCAGAGTGTTGCTTTTGAAGAAGGGTTTGATCTCTCGGGCGACGAACCGGAAGAAGCTCTCCCGGTTCCGGGAACGGACGCATCGATGGAATACGGCGAGGTGGATTTCTCCGCCACCGTGCCTCCGGAAGAACTTCCGCAAGTCGAAGCCGACGTCCCGCCCGTTGAATCCGCTCCGGAACCGTTCGAACTCGAACCGGAAGAGGTTCCGGAGGAAGAACGCCTGGCGTTGGATCCTTCGTTCGAAGAAGCGGCTGCATCTGAAGCGCTGGATTTCGGAGACCTGGACACGCCGGGCCTCGCTGAACCTGCATCGCTGGCTTCTGACAGCGCACCGGGACCGGACTTCGGCGAGGTCGACCTGCTGACGGGCGCGCAGCCCCCTGAAATCGGCGAGGAAGAGCTTCCCGTACAGCGCAACACCAGCGTCGAAGAGGAACTCGGTGGCGCGGGATCTTTGAACAGCGCCCTCGACAACCTGGACCTGAGTGCGGATGACCTGAGCGAGTTCGACGGCGCGGACGCGGCGGCCGAAGACTATATGGACGCCGATCTTCCGGTCTCGATGGACGCGAATGCCGTCGAGAAGCTCAGTCTGGATCTCGAGGGGCTCGGTGGCGAGGCCATGGCGGTCATCCGCAAACTCGAAGCCAGCGGTGCCGCTGACGATCTCCCGGAACTGATGGAGAAAGCCAAGGAGCTGATCCAGTCGACTGTCGGCGGTGCCCAGGAAGCCAACGAACGGGCGGCCGCCTCGCTCGGAGAGCAGAGCGAGCACGAGAACGCGCGCAAGATCGAACTCCTGGATGTGACTTCACTGCCGGTCGGAATTGCCAGTGCGGGTGACCTCTTCTCGATGCTGATCGATCAGAACGTGACGATTCCAGCAGAGCACCACCGGGTATTCACGACGAACCAGGACGGCCAGTCCGAAGTCGAGATCCGCGTATACCAGGGCCGCGAGAAGCGCGTGGGCGACAACCAGCACCTCGGCTCATTCATCCTGGAAGGCATCCCGACCGCGCGGCGTATGGAGCCTCGCATCGCGGTGACTTTCTCGATCGACGAGAGCGGAATTCTGTCCGTACACGCCTGCGATCAGGGATCGGGCGTCGAGCAGGAGATCCGAGTCGAAGATCCGATCGCACTCATGGCCGATCCAACGCGCGAAGATGAGGGACTCGAAAAGGTCTAGGGAACCTCTGCACAGGGAGGCTGCGGCTGCGAAGCTCGATGCATCCGCCTGCGCTGCGTCGCGCGACCCTCTGCAGATCTACGGATCTGCGATCGGATCACGCTTCTTGCTCAGGCGGCGACTCCCGCTTCTCGCT
>JAAELY010000079.1 GCA_024226335.1 bacterium | reverse complement strand
TGCACAGGGAGGAATCGAGCGAGAAGCGGGAGTCGCCGCCTGAGCAAGAAGCGTGATCCGATCGCAGATCCGTAGATCTGCAGAGGGTCGCGCGACGCAGCGCAGGCGGATGCATCGCGCTTCGCAGCCGCAGCCTCCCTGCGCAGAGGTTCCCTAGCTGACGGCGGAGCAACGGGCCGCCCGCTCGAATCCGCTGTTGATTCTTTATTTATTGTCTGTACAATAAAATTCGTGACTAGCGAGACACCGAGCAGAGCGAGAAAGAAGGGACCTGGCCGACCGCCGGGAGCCAGCACCCAGCAAGGGCGCCAGGCCCTGCTCGACGCCGCACGCGCGCTACTCGCCGAACAGGGACAGTCCGGATTCACCTTGAGGGCCGTCGCAGAGCGAGCCGGGGTCCGTCCAACCCTGGCCAACTACTATTTCGGCGGAAAAGAGGGTCTGCTGCGCGCCGTGATCGAACAGATCGCCGAGCGCGTGGGCGATCGCCTGGCGGAAGCCTTGCGGACGGACGGCCCCCCCGAAGAACGACTGCGACGCTTCATCCATCTGACCCTAGAGACCCTGGCTGAAGACCGATACGCTCCGCGCCTGTTCATGGAGCAGGTGCTCCTTCCCGACAGCGAGATCACCGACAGTGTCGCGTCGAATTTCATCGCGCCCAATGTCAGCAACCTGTCCAGTCTGCTCAGCGAAGGTCAGAGCACAGGCGCCTTCGAGAGACTGGACCCACGCTTTCTGGTTCCGGCTCTCATGGGCATGATCAATTTCTTCCTGCTCGCCGCACCGTTATTTCGACGCGTTTTCGATGAAGACCCGTTCGATCCCGATTTCAGGAATCGTTACGCCGATTTCGTGGCCGACCTCTTTCTTCGAGGCATCCGCCGCGAGCCACCGAAAAAGGACTCCGAGCATGGCTGAAGCTGAGGTACCGCTGCGCGCGCGCATCGAAAGAGGGTTCGAAGACTTTGGACGGATGATCCTGCGCCGGCGTTGGCTGACTCTCGGACTTTCCTTGTTGCTCGCCTCCGTGTGCGCATCGCAGCTTCCAACGCTGGAGTTCGATGCGTCGCCCGAGAGTTTCCTGCATCCCGACGCCCCCGACCGCCTGGCGTGGGAGGATTTCCGCACGCAATTCGGCAAGGACGACTACACGTTGATCGTCGTCGACACACCGGATCCGTTCTCTGAGCAGTCGCTCGAGCGATTGCGAGCGTTTCACAAGGACCTGGAAGACAACGTCCCGTACCTGGATGAAGTCAGCAGCCTGATCAACGCGCGGTCCACACTCGGGAACGAAGAAGAATTGATCGTCGAGGACCTTTTCGAGGACTGGCCCGAAACAGAAGCCCAACGCGAGGCTATTCGCGCGCGCGCACTCGCCAATCCTCTTTACAAGAACCTGGTGCTATCGAATGACGGGCGTCTGTCGACGGTCGTAGCCCGCGGCAGCCTCTACAAGTCCAACGAGGCCGACGATGCGCTCAGCGGGTTCGACGAGGAATCCGCCAACGAACCGTCCGCTGAAGAGATGGTGGGCAATGCGGAAGCCGAGGAAATGGTGAATGCCCTCCTGGCGGTCATGGAGCGCCACCAGAAACCCGACTTCAAGCTGGTGGGCTCCGGCACCCCCGTGATTACAGACGGAATGGTCAAGAGCATGGGGACCGATATGCAGAAGTTCCTGGTCGTGATGATTGGGATCATCTGCGTCGTGCTTTTCTCGCTGTTCAGGCGCGTGTCCGCTGTCGTATTGACGCTACTCGTCGTCATTCTCTCGATTGTATCGACGCTGGGCATCATGGCGTGGGTGGGAGTTTCCATCAATATCCCGACCCAGATTCTGCCCAGCTTCCTGCTCGCCGTGGGCATCGGCGCTGCAGTGCACCTGTTGACGGTCACCTATCTCGAAATCGACCAGGGTCGCCCTCGAGACGAGGCGATCGTCCACGCGCTTGGTCACTCCGGACTCGCGATCCTGATGACGGGCCTGACGACGGCGGGCGGTATGCTGAGCTTTAGCGTGGCCGAACTCGCGCCCATCTCGCATGTGGGGATCTTCGCTCCGATCGGCATCCTGCTCGGACTCGTCTATTGCCTGGTGATGCTCCCGGTGCTGCTATCGCTGACTCCCCTGAAAGCGCGCAAGAGTACTTTGGTCCAGCGGGGCGGGTTCCTGGAACGCGTTCTGATCGCAACCGGAGATTTCTCCGTCCGAAATCCCCGCTGGATGATGGCGGCCGCCGCCGTGTTGATCGTCGGGGGTCTCGTGAGCGCCCGGACACTGCACTTCTCGCACGACTTTCTCGGTTGGTTCCCCGAAGACCATATGGTGCGCAAAAGCACGGAGATCGTGGACCGGGACTTCAAGGGCAGCATGAGTCTGGAGGTTCTGGTCGACACCGGGCGCGAGAACGGCTTGCACGATCCTCAGATCCTACGCGACCTCGACGCCCTCAATACCGATACCGTGCAAGCGGGCCTGGGAGTCGGCTTCGAAGTCGGCAAGACCCTGTCGGTGACCGACGTGCTCAAGGAAATCAACCAGGCACTCAACGAGAACCGCAGCGACTACTACAGCATTCCAGAAGAGCGACAACTCATCGCACAGGAACTCCTGCTGTTCGAGAACAGCGGCTCGGACGATCTGGAAGACCTCGTCGACTCCGTCTTCAGCACCAGTCGCTTTACGATTCGGGTGCCGTACCAGGATGCAATCAACTACGTACCCTTCGTGAAGAGCATTCAAGAGGTGTTCGAAGCAAGACTGGGAGAACGTGCTCAGGTTCAGGTAACGGGCTTGATGAAGATGATGTCGGGGACGATCTACGCCGTCATGCACAGCATGGCCGCCAGTTATGTCATGGCCCTGGCGATCATCACTCCCTTGATGATGCTCTTGATCGGCAACCTGAGGGCGGGCCTGGCGAGCATGGTGCCGAACCTCGCACCGATCATCACGACGCTCGGTCTGATGGGTGTACTCGGCCTCTCAATCGACACGTTCACCTTGATGATCGGTGGAATCGCGATCGGCCTGGCCGTCGACGATACGATCCATTTCATTCACAACTACCGGCGCTACTTCGACGAAACCGGCGATCCACAACAAGCGACGCGCAAGACACTGGAAACCACCGGAAAGGCGATGGCGGTCACTTCGATCGTGCTCTCGGCGGGGTTCTCCGTCTATATGCTCTCCAGCATGGGGAACCTCTTCATCTTCGGGGCGTTGATCAGCTTCTGCATCGCGGCGGCTTTCATTCTCGATGTTATCCTCGCCCCGGCACTCATGGCTCTGACGCTGGGACGGGAAAAGAGGTTGACGCCGCAGGACTGATCCGGCCGGTTTCCCGGGGACTTACAAAGAGGAAAACTCCCATGCACCTACGTTTCATCCCAATCCTGGCAGCGCTGCTCTTGCTCGTGCCGCTCCATGCGAGCGCTCTGACGGCCCGCGAGATCATGCAGAAGGCCGAAGACCGGGACGATGGCGATTCCGTGGTCCAGGAAATGGAAATGATCCTGATCGACAAGAATGGCAAGGAGCGCAGACGAGTCTTGCGTTCGTTTCGCCGCGACCAGGGCGAAGACACCCAGTCGATCATGTTCTTCCTCGTCCCAGCGGACGTCAAAGACACGGGATTTCTCACCTACGACTACGACGAAATCGATCGCGACGACGACCAGTGGCTCTACATGCCTGCACTGAAGAAGACCAAGCGCATCGCCGCGAGCGATCAGAGCGGTAGCTTCATGGGCAGCGATTTCAACTACTCCGACATGAGTTCGCGCGAACTCGAACGCTACGACTACGAACTGATGAAGGAGACCGAAGTCAAAGGCGTGAAGGTGTGGCAGATCCAGTCCACACCCCGGACCGAGAAGGAGATCGATCGCACGGGCTACACCAAATCGGTCGTATTCGTTCGCCAGGACAACTTCGTGGTGATCCGCTCGGTCGGCTGGCTGAAAAAGGGCGGCCGCCTGCGTTACATGGACGTGAAGTCGCTCGAGGAAATCGACGATATCTGGGTCCCGACCGAGATCCACATGACCACGAAGAAGGGCAAGAAGACCCTGCACAAGACGGTCTTGAAGAACAACAAGACGAAATTCAACCAGGATCTCGACGAGAACATCTTCAGTGTGCGAAGACTGGAGAAAGGCCTCTGAGCCTTGCGTACCCCATGCTATTTGCTCGTTTCATCCTCGCCCTGGTTCTGATTGGAGGCCCGGCCCTCCACTCTACCGATGTCTTCGCTCAGGACGTGGACGATATTCTCGGCGGCTTCGATGACGAAGAGTCTGGGGACGATGCCGAACCGGACAAGGGGATCGACGATCCGACGGACGAACCCACCGAACGTTTCTGGGATCTGACCGGGGCGATAAACCTCGCTTCCTCCTACGCCTACAACGCAGATCATCCCGCACCTGGCCAACCCGACTACCGTGGATTGACCCGCCTTCAAGCAGAACTGAGCCTCCAACTCGACCTGGATCTGCCCGGCGGTTGGCAGAGCCGGATCGCAGGACGCGGTTATCGCGACTACTTCTACGCAGTCGAAGGGCGTAGTGATTTTTCCAATGAAGTTCTCGATGCTCACGAGCGCGAGAACGAGTTTCAGGAGATCTGGCTCCGCGGCGCACTATCGGAGAACCTGGACCTCAAGTTCGGCCGGCAGATCGTGAACTGGGGACGCTCGGACAATCTGCGCGTAATCGACGTGTTGAACCCGGTCGATCGACGCGAGCCTGGACTGGTCGACATCGAGGATCTTCGCCTGCCGGTGACGATGACCCGACTCGACTACTTCTTCGGCGCCTGGCAGTTGACCGGCGTGGCCGTGCACGAAACGCGTTTCGACACGGGCTCAGCGCCCGGCAGCGAGTTCCTGCCTGCATCATCGTTCTTCTCCATCCCCGAAAGAACTCCGGGCAATGGTGGTCAGGACACCGAATGGGCCCTGGCCCTGACGGGAATCTTCAGCGGCTGGGACATGAGTTTGCACTGGGCCCGCTTCTACGACGACCGCCCACACGGCGTGGGTCCGGGTTTCCTGCCCAGCGGACTCGAACACAGTCGAATTTCCATGTACGGCATCTCGGGACAGAAGGTCATGGGCAATGTTCTCTGGAAGACAGAGGTCGCCTTCTTCGACGGTCTCGACTTCTTCGAGCCTTCTCCCAAGGAACGTGGCCGACTCGACGCGATGATCGGCATGGAGTATTCGGGTTTTGACGAAGGCTCGGTGGCGATTGAGATCGTTAACCGGCGTACCACTCGTTTCGACAGTGTGCTCGAGAACGCCCTCAACCAGACGCGTCGAAACCGCGTGGAAGCTTCACTGCGCTACAGCGCCGACTTCTGGAACCAGAGCCTGCACTTCACCGCGATCTTCCTGAGCTTCGGTGCGCATGCGCAGGACGGCGCGATCCTTCGCGCGCAACTCACCTACGACGTACGCGACGCACTGAGTGTCACCGGCGGCATCCTGATGTACGAGGAAGGCGAGTTCCCGCCCATGGACCAGATTCCTCACAAGGACCGGCTCTTCCTCAGCGCCAAGTACTCTTTCTAGAGCGCGGCGACTTCGACTGGAACTCCGGTCATGAAGGACTGGCTCGACAGTGGCTCGAAACTGTCCGGGCCGATCGGCAACAGGACGTTTGCGTTTACGCCGGGGGTTCGCTGCGCGACCCGCAGACCCGGAGTTCGCGCGTTTCCCCAACCGTGAACAATGGCCACGACACCGGGCATCAGGTCGTCGTCGCAGGAGATCTCGATCTCGAGCGCTCCGTGCTCGTTGAACACGCGCACCTTCTGGCCGTCCTCCAGCCCGCGCGTAGCCATATCCCGGGAGTGCATGAAGAGATAGTTGCGATCGCGATCGCCGCGCTTCATGGCTTCGATGTTCTGGTACCAGGTGTTGTGCATATAGGCATCGCGCCGGGTGATCAGTTCGAGGTCCTGTTTGCCTTTCGACTGGGATGCGATGAACTGCAGCTCCACTCGGTCGAGAGCCTCTGTGAAACCTGGAGGGCAGCAGTCGACCCGACCAGTCCCGGTCTGCAGATACTCCCGATAGAAGTCTCCGGGAGTCAGCGGGGGCAACACGACACCGTGTGGTTGCTCGCGCACCTGATCGAGCGTCAAGCCGCGGTCGTGCAACATGTGATCGATGCGACCCCAGAGATCGGGAGTGGGACCGCGATCGAGTGCGGACTTCAGTCCCATCTCCTGGCACAGGCGGGCGAAGATCCACCACTCCTCGCGTCGCTCGGCCTTCGGCTCGACGACCGCATCGGTAAACTGAATGAAAGGCTCGGACTGCAACCCGAGTCCGGCGATATTGATATCGGCGCGCTCGAACATATCGGTGCTCGGCAGTAGATAGTCGGCCACCTCGGCCGTGGCATTTCGGTACAGGTCTACGACGACCAGGAGTTCGAGTTCGGCAAAGGCCTCGCGCAGGCGTTCTTCGCCGGCGATCGAGAGCAGCGGGTTCCCGGATACGACGAGCAAGGCCCGGACCGGTTCCTCGACGTCGAGTATGTAGTGGGACAGGAGATTGCCGGGCAATGCACCGCGACGCAGACGCCCGAACTCCGTATCGACGAAGCCCTGTTCGAACTCTCGTCGTCCTGCTTTGGCGCTCCGGTAGAAACCGACCGAGAGGATATTGCCACCGCTTCGATCGAGATTTCCGGTCACGAAGCTCAACATATGAAGCAACCAGTACGCCAGAGTTCCGTTGCGACCCATGTTAACGCCCGTCGACATGTGAACCGAAGCCGCTTTCGCCCGCGAGAATTCACCTGCCAGCTCGCGAATCCTCTCGGCATCGATGCCCGTGACGGATTCGACCCGCTGCGCGGGATAGTTCTGCACGAAGTCGCGCAGCTCCTTCACGCGTTCGCCGTGCTCCCGCAGCACGTCTTCGTCAAAACCACCGATGCGATCGATTTCACACAGAAGTGCGGCGAGCAGATAGACGTCGGTGTCCGGCCGGATCTGAACTACATCACCCACGCCCTCGCCCGCCGATTCGATCTGGCGGGGATTGATGAAATGGATCTTCGCGCCGCGACCGGCCGCCCGCTTCAACACCTTCATCGGATCGGGAATCGAGATGAAGCTGGCGTGACTCACGCGCGGGTTCTCACCGAAAACCAGCAGTACGTCGGTGTGTTCGATATCGGGAATCGGGTGAATCGTGCTCGATCCGAACACGGCCTCACTTCCGGCGAACTTGTTCGCGCAGTCCTGAGTTCCCGAACCGAAACTGCGCCGCACGCCTAGCTGTGCGAAAAAGCTGCTTATGGCCGGTCTCGCCAGCGTGTTGAAAGCACTCGGATTCCCGACATAGGAAGCGATGGACTGGGGACCGTGGCGCTCGCTCAGATCGCGCAGTTTCGCTGCGATCTCCGAGAGCGCCGTGTCCCAGGAAACCTCTTCGAAGTCACCGGCTTTGCGAACGCGCATGGGTACGTCGAGGCGATCCGGATCCCGATGGATGTCGATCCCCGCAATCCCCTTGTTACAGGCGAAGCCGCGTGTGACTGGGTGCTCGCGATCGGGCCGCAATGCCTGCAGCGCACCGTCCTGCACAACTCCGATCAGACCACATGAAGGCTCGCACACCCGACAGAAAGTTCGAACTTCTCGACGACTCATGGTTTCCAATTCTATCAGACGTCTGGTGGCGAAGAGTCGCTGGTTCGGAAGGCTATTCGAGCCGCGATTGCGCACAGCGCTGCCGCCAGAAAATAGGGAGACGCGCTACCCACGGCCTGGTAGAGAAAAAGGAACGCGACCGGCCCGACCACCCGCGACAGCGCCTGTGCTGTGCTGTTGAATCCCTGAGCCTCCCCCTGGAACCCTTCGGCAGCTCGTGAAAGCGCAGCGTTGAAAGTAGGCGTCAAGAGTGCGAAGCCGAGCGCAACCGTCAGGCCCGAAGCGACCAAAGTGCTGGCATTCATCGATAGGCCGACGCCAACGAGACCTGTGCCCATCACCAATGTGCCTGCGGTCATGAGTGCGCGATCGGAAAACACGCGTGCGAGCGGGCGTATCAGCCCGCCTTGCACCAGCGCGACCATCATGCCCGCAGCGAACAGCACGATTCCGACCTCGCGTTCCGTCCAACCCAGGCGATCCAGGGCGAGAAATCCGAGCGTGCTGTCGAGACCGATACGGCCGGTCGAGGTGAGAAAACTGAACACCAGCAGCGGCAACATGGATTGCACAAGGTCGCGGGTCGTCAGACCGTCCGCCTTCAGCGCCACTCGGTGTCGATCGATCTGTTCGCGCACGGAGTCCGTCAGGCTTTCGGGAAGCCAGATCCAGACACCGATCGCGGATGAGATTCCGATCGCACCCGATAGAAAATACGGAGCTCGCACCCCCAGCGCGTGGCCGACGAGGCCACCCATGAGCGGACCGAAGCTCACGCCGAGTCCAATGGCCGCGCCGATCGCGCCCATCGCGGTACTGCGCCTGTCGGGCGGAGTCACGTCGGCGGCGTAGGCCAGAACCGCCGGAAGCGCAGCGGCCGAGAACAGTCCACCGAGCAAGCGCGCACCCAGAAGCTGCTCGAACGTCGTACCCAGACCGAAGAGCGAAAAGCCCACTCCAAACCCGAACAAGCCGACGACGATCGCGGGTTTGCGACCGACTCTCCCCGAAACCCAGCCCCAGAACGGGCTCACGAAAACACCGGCCAGTGGATAACTCGACAGCAACAGTCCCGCCTGAAAATCAGTCAGCTCGAGTTCGCGCGTGAACATGGGCAACACCGGGAAGAGCACTCCCAGCCCGAGCATCAGGAGAAACGCAATCAGAGCCGCGAACATCACAGGTCGGGTCATCAGCGGGCGATCCTCCAGTTATTGGGTCCGCAGGGTATAACTGGACGCATGACCAGTCGAGAACCCCGATGAGCTTTACCACACGCCCAACCCTGCGCGGTTTCGGAGGCGGCTGCGCCGCCGGTCACTACCTGGCCACGCAAGCAGGCGCCCAGATGCTGGCGGAAGGCGGCAATGCCGCCGATGCAGCCTGCGCCATGGGATTTGCATTGCAGGTGCTCGAGCCACACATGAACGGCCCGGCTGGCGAAGTCCCCATACTCATGTACCACGCCGCACAGGACCGGGTATTTTCGATTTCTGGCCAGGGAGTCGCCCCGGCTGCGGCCAGCATCGAAACCTTTCGCAATCTGGGCATCGAGCGCATTCCCGGAGACGGACTGATGGCGGCTACGGTCCCCGCGGCCCTCGATGCCTGGTGCCTTCTACTCGCGCGCTTCGGAACGCGGCGACTCGCGGACGTGATCGCACCGGCCCGAGGCCTGGCCGAGCGCGGGTTTCCCATGTACCCGTTCCTGCGCGCAGTCTTGACCTTCGTCGAGAAGCGATTCCGCGACGAATGGCCGAGCAGCGCCGAACTCTATCTGCCGATCCGCCGCGATGGCGAGCGCCAGACCAATCCCGCCTACGCACGCTTGTTAGGAGAGCTGGCCGACACAGAGGCGCGTGCTACGGGCGACCGGGAGACCTGCATCCAGACGGCGCGAGATTCGTTCTACAAGGGACGGGCTGCCGAACAGATCGAAGCCTTCTGCACGCAATCGTTCCGCGACGGCAGCGGTCAAGCGAATTCAGGCTTGTTGCGGGCAGACGACCTGGCCAGTTACGAAGGTTGCATCGAGGAACCGGCCTCGGCTTCTTATCGCGGCGCACACGTATGGAAGTGCCCACCGTGGACCCAGGGACCGGTCTTCCTGCAGCAACTGCGCCTGGCCGAGGGCTTCCCGCTCGCCGAAATGGGGCACGGCAGCGCCGACGCGCTGCACACATGGATCGAGTGCGCCAAGCTCGCGATGGCCGATCGCGAAGCCTGTTACGGTGACCCTCGGTTTGCGGACGTACCCTTGGACGCGCTTCTGTCCGAGGCGTATAGCGCGATGCGACGCAAGCTGGTCGACCCTGCGCAAGCGTCACTGGAGTTGCGCCCGGGCAAGGGCCGCCTGCCAGAGGGCTGGCCGTGGATCGACGAGGGTTTCGCACTGCCCAGTGAACCCCAGGCCCTTGCACACGCCGCCGCGCGTGGGCGCAGCGACACGACCCATCTCGACGTGGCCGATCGCTTCGGCAATCTGGTGAGTGCCACGCCCAGTGGAGCCTGGATTCCTTCATCACCGGTCATTTCCGAACTGGGCTTCCCGATCGGAACGCGCGCGCAGATGTTCAACCTCGATCCTCAACACCCCAATGGCCTGGCGCCCGGGAAACGCCCGCGCACAACCTTGACGCCTTCCATCGCCCAGCTTCCGGACGGCCGTATGATGGCCTTTGGGACACCGGGCGGTGACGGTCAAGATCAGTGGACCGTGCAGTTCTTCCAGAACCTGGTGGACTTCGGCATGCGGGATCTGCAGACGGCGATCGACGCTCCCACCGTCCACACCACGCATATGCCGGACTCCTTTTTTCCCCGTCTCGCCCGACCGGGTGGAATGGCGGCAGAGGCGCGGATTTCCGAAAACGTCGTTGCAGAACTCGAAAGGCGGGGACATCGGGTGCAACGCAGTGGTCCCTGGGAGCACGGCAGGGTGCTTGCGGTCACACACGACGCATCGACGGGCTTGTTCGAGGCAGCAGCCTCACCGAGGAGCGTTATCGCCTACGCCGCCGCCCTCGGCTAGTTCGGTCCTCAGGATCCTCGTCAGACAGTCGATGACGAAACAAGAGAGCCATGAATCGAAAGTCCGAAGACAATTGGCCCGGGGCCAGGGATGACTACCACGATCCGCTGACGAACGCGGAGTTGCAGGTCGTGCTGGACTCCGTGCGCGATCTGAACTCCACGCTCAGCACGGCCGAGGTGATCGATCGGCTCCTCGGACGCACTCTGACCCACCTCGATGCGGAGATCGGTTCGGTACAGGCACTCGAGGGCGAGGTCCTGCGCATCATGGCGGCGCGCGGATTGCCGCAGGAGGTGGTCGAGGAATCCGAGCTGCGTATCGACGAAGGCATTTCCGGATTCGTCGCCAGGACCGGACAGCCGCTACTGGTGGAGGATGTCGACGAGGATCCGCGTTTCACGGGTCGCTGCCTCGAGCGCTATTACACGCGTTCGTTCCTGTCCGCGCCGCTGGTCAGTTCCGGGGTCGTATACGGCGTGTTGAACGTGAACAACAAGCGGGACCGCCGGATCTTCAATCTCACCGATCTGCGTCTACTGGAAGCGATCGCCGGTCACGCCGCGCTGGCCTTGCGCAACGCGAGTCTCTACGAGGACGCCGTCGAACGCTCCCGACTCGATCCTTTGACCGGCCTGTCGAACCACCGCCACTTCTGGGATGAACTCGAGATCGAACTGGAGCGCGCCGACCGCTACCAGCGCACTCTGAGCGTGGTGATGATCGATATCGATCACTTCAAGAGCTACAACGACACCTACGGGCATCTCGGGGGTGACGCGGCCATCCAGGGCGTCGCGCGGCTCATCTTCGCCGGTTGCCGCAGCAGCGATCTGGCCGCTCGCTACGGAGGCGAGGAGTTCGCTCTCATCCTGCCGGAGACATCCCCCCAGGGCGCACTCGACTTCGCCCAGAAGATCCGAGCTTCACTGGAGAACCAGCGCTTTTGCGAAGACGACCGGGCGGAGCTCACCGCGAGTCTGGGTGTTGCCTCCTATCCGGCCGACGGCCGAACATCGACCGAACTGGTGCGCGTGGCCGATCAAAGACTGTACAAGGCCAAGGACGCGGGTCGCAACCAGGTCGTGCACTGCGACTGACCTCGCCCCCGACGGCAGCCGAGTTGTCCGGAGACGAGCTTCCACCGTACACTTGCGCTGCATTCGCCCTTGCAACACTCCAACGAAAGGGATCTGGCTTGTGTGACGTTCCTGTGAGTCGCTTCGACCGCGATACTGCGGTCGAGCGTGTGGCCGAAGACGAATTCGAAGCGCGCATCGATCCGAGCTGGTGGATCGTGGCCGGTCCCAATGGCGGATATCTGAACGCCATCCTCTTGCGGGCAATTTGCGAGAGGGTCGGTGAACCCCAGCGCCAACCGCGAACGCTGACGACCCACTTCACCGCGCGGGCTGTGGAAGGTCCCTCTCGTATAACGACGCACATCGAACGCAGCGGCCGTTCCTTTTCTACCGTCAGCGCGCGGATGGAACAGAACGACCGCCTGATCGCCTACTCCGTCGCCGCATTGGCGAGCCCTCAGAGGCCGGGCTTCGAATTCCAGGACCGGAGGATGCCGGAAGTCACGCCACCCACGTCGATCGAGCGCAGGAAAACCGAGGGCGGGCGTATCGACGAGTTCCGAAGACACTTCGATCAGCATTCCGTTTGGGAAGCTGAGGAAGCGGACCCGAACGCCGAAGCCATCACGGGTGGTTGGATCCGCCCTCACGATCCGCGCGGCGGCGACGCAATTCTTTTGTCACAGCTGGCAGATGCCTGGCCCCCCGCACTTTTTTCGAAATGGACACCCGACGAGAACAGTCGGGGTGTGCCGACAATCGAACTCACCGTGCACTTCCGCGCCCCGCAGATCGCACTGGTGGTCAAACCCGATGAGTTCTATCTGATGCGCTTCCGCACAGGCACTGCGCATGACGGATTCCTGGAAGAAGATGGCGAGATCTGGTCACAGGACGGTGTCCTGCTGGCGCAGTCCCGACAACTCGCCCTATTGGCCTGAATCCTCAAGCGCCCGCGGCCTCTCGCATCCTACCTCCAGGCCGGGAGCCGGGGACACGAGCTGCATTTGAATCCATCCGCTTTCCCCGTCTACCATGGCTGCCACTGGAGGACTGCGATGAGTTTGAACTTTCGCTACCCGGACCCACCGACCTTGCTCAAGAATGTGATCGAGGATCTCGGCGCCGTCGTCGGCATTCTCGAACGCAACGCCCCCTACAACCCGCTTGGCGGCTGGTTCCGACCGGATCAGGATGGCTCGGACGCGACCTCTCCGATGTGGTTCCAGAAGACCTGGATGGATGAAAACATCGCGGTGGAGGGTTCGGATCTCTTCATCGCAAACGAACGCGTTCTCGAAACGGCGCGCCAGTTCTACGACGCGGAGGTCGTGGTCCCACACACTCTGTTCGTGAACCTGATGGCCGCGATTCCGGAGTGCGGCCCGGTCCACACCGACAACCCGCTATTTCGCGGTCGCGATCGCAGCAATACACCGATGTTGCTACTGCGCACGATGCTCTGGTCGGGACTCTTCCAGCGCTGGGCCACCGCGCAGGCGACTTCGATCTGGTGGATGAACGACGTCGAAGGCGGTGGAATCGCGTACTGGCCCGAAGGCCCCGACAAGCCACCGGAGCGGCATTTCAACGCGATGACCAATACTGCGATCGTCGGCGACAACCACGGCATGTTCCATCAGGTGGAGCCGGTGGGACCCTTCGACAAGGGGAGGATCCTAACGAGCCCAGCGGCCGAACTAGCACCGACGAACGACGGCAGCGGTGATTGGGCAGTGTCGGACCGTGGAGTGGAGTGCTACCGCGCGCCTCTCGAACAGATCCGGGTCAGCATACTCATGAAGGCTCACGTCTTCCCCAACGAGGCCGAGCGGCGGCGCGTCGAACGGGACACGCTCTCGTTTGCCGACGTCGCGCGGATCTTCAACCAGGATCTCGCCGAGCGAGACAGCGACGTTCGTTTCGACGTGGGCCGGATCGACGAACTCGCGCACACGGCCGCGCTGGCCAGCATCTACCCTGAACCCGTGCCGGTAGGAACGCGCAAGAGCATCTTCGACGTATAGAAGATCGCCTGTTAATACAGCCACTTACGGGACCTTTTCCTCTGCCCCCTGCTTCTCCGCATCGCCTGTATTGATATTGATATTGATTATCATTACTGATAAGCTGACTTCGTGATGAGTGAGTTCAGGTGTTCTGGGTGGGTAATTGAGAGCTTCGAAAACACGTACGCAACGCTGGCGATCACGACTCGCGCTCCTGGGCGTGCTCGCGTTGTTCTCCCCTGCGCTCGCTCGAGCGGACGCGATCGGCGCCCCCTCTGAATCCGACGCAACGCGGAGCGACGCGACGCAGGCCGACGTGACACAGAGTTACCCGCACATCAGTGGTGAACTGGTGATCGAGATCCAGAACGACTGGGCCTACCACTCCCAGGATCGCGACTCCGAACTCAACGATCTGTACGCGACGCTCGGACCGGCGATCGGTCTCGCGTTCAGTGAGAGTTTCTCGATCCAGTCATCGCTGGTACTGGAACCCGTCGAAGATCCGGATCCGCATGAGAACCGCGAGTTCAGTCAACACGGGCTTTTCGTAGAAGAACTCTACGCCCGTCTGGCGAAAGGAGCGTGGTCCTTACGCGCAGGCAAACTCAATCCGCGCTTCGGCCAGGCCTGGGACCTGGCCCCGGGACTCTATGGCGTCGACTTCGCCGAGGACTACGAACTGACCGAGCGCATCGGAGCGGGAACCAGCTACGACCTCGGAAGAGATTCGGGCGGAATGCACATCCTCAGCGCCGAGATCTTCTTTGCCGATACATCCCACCTGACGCGATCGCTGATGCGCGATCGCTCGCGGGTGCGGCGAAGTGATGGCGGGTCCAGCAACACAGCTCGCCTCAACTCCTACTCTCTGACGCTCGAAGGGGAAGCCATCCTCGGTGCACCAACGCTGACCTACAACCTGGGCTTCGCCTATCAATTGGCAGGAGAAGGCGGGCAACCGGAGAGCGACTACGTTGCGGGTCTGTCCTATGGAATACCGATCAACGACCAATTGGAGCTGAATTTCCTCGGGGAGTTCGCTCTCCTGGACAATGCGGACGGAGAAAGCGATCGCACGCGTCGCTACTTCACGGTTTCTTCGGCGGCGAATTTCCAAGACCTGGTCTTTGCGCTCTCGTATACGTCGCGAGATGAGAACATCCGAGGTGCAAGAGACAATAGTGACTTCCTGGCCCAGGCCTCCGTCGGCCTTTTTCACACCGTGGGAAAGGGAGAACTCGCTCTTGAAGCGGCCTATCTACTGACCCGCGTGGAAAACCGGAAGACCGGAACTGCGGGCCTTCGCGCCAGCTACGTCTTCGAGTTCTGAGCCCTCGCTCAGGCCTTCGAAGCGATCCTCGGCATGATGTCGCGAGCCACGCGTTCAATCACCTCGTAGCGCGGTTCGAGAGAAGGCAGGATCATCACCTGATCGAGTCCCGCCCGTTCAAAGGCACGCAGTCGTTCGACGATCTCGTCGGCGGTCCCGATCACACACGAGGCCTGCATCAGAGTCGGCGTTACAAAGCGCTCTTCTTCGGGGATCACCCAGCAGTTGTGACCAGAGTGAATGCGCTGGTGCAGACGCTCCGCGGGAACCTTGTCGAGCATCGCGCAGTAGTCCTCCCAGACCTCCGATAGATAGGGAGGCGGTTGCTGCCCGAACTGCCGCCACTGGTCGTAGGCGTAGTGGAGCGTTGCCATCGCGAAGGCACCGCACTCATTGCGTACGCGCTCGGAATCGACGGGTTCTCCCTCGTCCAGGACGACGATGGTCGTCAGGGCCGTCGTCGCATACTCCTCTCTGTCCAGGCTTCGACCGGACTGTTTCGCACCCGCTTCGATGTGCTGCCAGTAGAATTCCATCGCGGAGGGATGGGGTGGCATCGCGAGAATCGCACCATCCCCATGGTGCCCGGCCAGACCCAGTGAGCGCGGGCCGAAAGCCGAAACGTAGAGGGGGATCGGCGCTTCGAAGTTCACGAATCCAGCGTCGCGCATGATGTGTCGGATCGGCCGCTCGACTTCACCGACCTGCAGATGGGCTTCCTCTCCTCGCAGCAGAGGCGAGAGCGTCTCGAGATAGCGATCGAACTCGGCGATACGATGCGGCGGCTGGCCCATGATACGCATGGCGGTGTTACCAGCTCCAACGCCCAGAAAGGTCCGGCCTGGAGCCAGCACATTGATCGTCGCAATCGAGGCCGCAGTAACCGCTGCGGGGCGTGTTCCGCTCACCGCGACCCCGGTTCCGATGCGAATACGCTCGGTGCGATCGGCGACCAGAGCCAGGGTCGCGTAACAATCCGACCAGATCATCTGGCTGTCGGCCAGCCAGGCATGCGTGTACCCGAGTTCCTCCGCCCGAACGACGTAGTCGATGTCCGCGATGTTCGAAGCTACGCATACTCCAAGTTCCATCCGTTCCTCCCGCCGCGGGCCCGTGCCAGATGTCCCGGGCCGCATGCGAATTCACGATCCTATTTGGAGTATGACCGCGCGCGGGGGAAGCGTCGAACGAGTGGACTTTCCGCCGGAAACACTTCTGGAGTAGGCTAGACGCATGCGACGTGGACTTCGCCAGGTCCTGAACAGAAGGGAGCGAGCATGGGTGGACTGATTCTCGATCCGATCGACGCAACCCTTGGAGCCGTTGTGGCGGATGTCGACCTCTCTTCCCTCGACGACGTCGACTGGTCGGCGATCGAGTCGGCGTTCTTCGAGTTCGCTCTCTTGATCTTCCCCGGACAGCACCTGAGCGAGGCCGATCAGATCGCCTTTGCGCGGCACTTCGGCGAGATCGAGATCATGAATGGTCAGGAACTCGTGTACATGACCAATCAGCGGCGCGATGGGAGCCTGCGGCCGGAGGGCGATGCCGTCATGGAGGTACTGCGGGGAACCGAGGGCTGGCACGTCGACAGTTCCTACATGCCCCTGGCGGCCAAGGGAGCCGTGTTCTCGGCTCACGTGGTACCCAGCACGGGCGGGGGAACCGAATGGGCGGACATGCGGGCCGCCTACGATGCGCTCGACGATCCCACCCGGACGAAAATCGCGGAGCTATCCGCCTATCACTCGCTGCACTACAGCCAGGCCAAGATCGGCCACACTCCCGCCCGGATTAACGGCGCGATTCCCGGATACGGCTTCCACGACGATCCGCCTCCCCTGCGTCCACTCGTCAAGATCCATCCCGTTACGGGACGCCCTTCGTTGCTGATCGGCCGACACGCCTACGGCATCCCGGGTCTCGAAGCGAAAGAATCCGAGCGGCTGCTCGAAGAACTGGCCGAGTTCGCGTGCCAGCCCCCGCGCGTCTATGAACACCATTGGTCGGTGGGGGATGTCGCCATCTGGGACAATCGCTGTCTACTGCATCGTGCCCGACCGTATGACCACGGAGAACTCAGGCTGATGAAGCACACGCGAATTGCAGGCGATCCGGCGAGCGAACTCGCCTCGACGTGAAGCGGGCCGCTGGCTACGCCAGTTGCTCCAGCAACGCCTTTGCATCCTTCAGATCTCGCGTGTCCAGGCCCTCGCTGAACCAGCCGTGGACGGGAGCGAGAAGGTCGCGAGCTTCGAATTTCCTGCCCTGGCGCTGCCACAGCCGCGCGAGCCCCGTGGCGGCGCGCAACTCCCAGGACTTTGCCTTTTGATTCCTCGCGATCTCCAACGCTTCTTGAAACAGGCCTTCGGCCTCGGTCGAAGCGTCGTCCACGTCCAGGAGGATCTCGGCCTGTAGCCTGCGCAGTTCGACGTCCCACAGGTGCTCACCGTTTTGTTCGGATAGGGAACTGCCAATTCCGAGAGCCCCTCGAGCCTCTTCGCCGCGTCCGACGGACAACAGAACCTCGCCAAACATGCTCATCCCCTCGCCCGCTCCGATCTTGCCGCCGGTTCCCGCGACCTCGACGATTCCGCGCTGCATCTCCGCGATGCCTTCATCGGCCTCTCCCAGGTGGGCTCGCGCCCAACCTCGATACGTCCGGCCCAGACCGAGATAGACGGGAAAGCCGAGCCTTTCGCACAACGCGATGTGTTCCTCGGTGCTTTGCAGGGTCAGTGCGTACTCGCCGCGCAGCGCGTTGATCAAGCTCGCAAAATGAAAGGCGATGGCATGGCTCATCACCTGCTTTCTTCCCTCGGCGACGGTCACGGCCTCCAGACTCAACGCCCTGGCGCGATCGGGTCGGCCGAGTACCCAGTGGCAGTGCGCCGCGTGGCTGCGTGAAACGACGCAGGGCTCCCAATCGATCCCGGGAGTTGCGAGTGAAACGCGATCGCTTCCGTCATCGAGAAGAATGGCCCGCTCGAAGTGATGAAGGGCGCGGGAGAGCTCGCCCTCCCAGTAGAGCGACTGGCCAACGGATTCATGGGCGTAGGCGAGGCTGCTGGTGTCTCCGCGCGGTTCGGCCGCCGCAAGCGCGCGCTCGGCGAGATCTCTCGAAGTCGCTAGTTCTCCCTGTATGTAGTGGGTCATCGACAATCCCACGAGAGCTCGAGGCAGCTCCGGGGCGTCACCGGTCCGCTCGGCCAACTCGTAGGCTCGCTGGTAGGCGGCCTGGCATTCCAGGTGAGCAAATCCACGCGCCACACCCAATGGCACCGCGATCTCCATCTGTAGACCGATCTCCACCCGGTCGCGCTGCAGAGACTCAGGGAGTGTCGTCAGCAGTTCGAGTGCGCGCCGGATGTGACCGACGGCGTCCTCGTTCGCCGTTCGCTCCCTCGCTTGCTCACCGGCGCGCTGGTAATTCGCGATGGCTTTCTCGGCAAGCCCGGCCTGATCGCAATGCCATGCGATGACCTCCGGCTCCAACCGTACACGCTCCGGGAACTGCTCTTCGAGCACCCGCGCGATGCGCGCGTGAAACTGTTGGCGGTCACTCCGCAGGAGTGACTGGTAGGCGGTCTCCTGGATCAGTGCGTGCTTGAAGGTGAACTCGGCCGCGGGCGACGCTCCCCGTTGGAAAAGAAGTTCGGCATCCACGAGTTGTACCAATCCTGCGCGCAGGCGGTATTCCTCATCGAGCCAGACGCTGCGCAACAACTCAAAGTTGAACTCGCGTCCGAGAACGGCGCCGAGTTGCGCGACCTCCTTGCCCTCGTCGAGTCGATCGAGACGCGCCATCAGCGAGTCCTGGAGCGTGGCCGGCACGGCGAGTTCCGCAATCGATCCCGTGAGCTCGTAGCGACTCTCTCGTTCCTCGACCAGACCCGACTCCAATACCATCTTCGTGAGTTCTTCCACGAAGAGCGGCACACCATCGGCGCGCTCCACGACGCGTTCGATCACCGCAGTGGGCAACGGCACGTCGCGAGTCATGCGACCGACCATGTTCGTGGCCTGGCGGCGGGACAGCCGCTTTACCGCAAGTGGTGTGATGTGAGAGCGCACCGGCCAGGGCGGCTCGAAGTCGGGCCGAAAGCTCATCAGCGTCAGGACTCTTGCGGTGGCGTTCTGTTCGAGAAACCAACCCAGAAGCTCGAGCGTGGATGCATCGCACCAGTGGAGGTCCTCGACCAGCAACACCAGCGGCTGCGACTCGGCGAGCCCGAAGACGCAGGCGACCAGTGCCTCGATGGTCTTCTTGCGTTGAAGCTCGCGGGAATACTCGACGGAGGCCACGCGATCCGGGAGGGACAACGAGAGCAGTGGTGCGAGCAACGGCAGTGCCTCTGCAACGGAAAGACCGGCAGCCGCTACGCCTTCTTCGAGACGCGCGAGCTTCGTCTCGGGATCGTCTCCGCTCTGAAAACCCATTTCCTGCTCGAGAAGATCGATCACGGGCTGGAAGGCGGTCCTCTGTGTGTAGGGCGAGCAACGACATTCGAGCCAGCCGTGGGGCGTGTCGGCCATCCGCTCGCGGAACGCTCGAAACAGCCGTGTCTTCCCGAGGCCGGCTTCGCCCGACAGGAACACCGCCTGCCCTTCGCCCTCCTCGACCTTATCCCAGCGTTCGAGCAGCAATCCCAGCTCCTGGTCACGTCCCACCAGCGGAGTGAGCTTGCGCGGATCCACGTCGAGCTGACCATGAATGCGGGACGAGCGCAGTACGGAATACGCGTGGATCGGTTCGGTGATCCCCTTCAGTTCCGGAGTGCCGAGATCCTTCGTCGAGAACTTTCCCCGGACCAGCCGCAGAGTAGCGCCACTGACCACCACCGTGTCGGCCTTGGCGATTGCCTGAAGACGCGCTGCGATGTTCGTGGTGTCACCGAGTGCAAGCGTCTCGCTCTTCGCACCGCCTCCCATCTCTCCGACTACGACCGGACCCGTGTGGATACCGATCCGGACGGAAAGGCGGATGCGGTGTTGCGAATCGAGTGTGCTGTTCAAGCGGACGAGCGCCGTGAGAATCTCGCGCCCCGCTCGGACGGCACGCTCCGCGGCATCTTCGCGGGCTTGCGGATAGCCGAAATAGATCAACAGGCCGTCCCCCAGATACTGGGCGACGTGACCTTCGTAATCTTCGACGACCCGGGAAGCCGACTCGTGGTAGGCGCGCACGATGTTGCGCAGATCCTCGACGTCGAGACGTTGAGAGAGATCCGTCGAATCCACGAGGTCGCAGAACATGACCGTCAGCTGGCGACGCTCCGCTCCGCCAGATTGTCGAGTCGCAGCTTCCGCGGAAGGTCTTGCCGTACCCACCGGCATCTCTTCGCCGGAAGTCGCTCTGGCAGAGCCGACCCAGGAAAGAACCTTGCTCTCCCGAGCCGCGACCTGCTGCACGTCCACGAGTTCCTCGACCAGATCGGCCAGAGATTCCTCGTCCAGTTCGAACTCACGGCTCAGCGCGCGAAGCGAGACGCGGCCCTGTTCCTCCAGGTAGGCTTTCGCGCGTCGGACTGTCTCGAGAAAGCGGATAGCGGAGTACTCCTGCGGTTCGGGTAATCGCATTATGTCAGACCCTCATTTCCCGGTACGTCACGGGGTGACGGGAGGAGATCTTTCCAACCTGTTAGACTGGCGCCGCTGAACCTGTCTCGGTCACGGCCGGACCTCGACGTCTTGGAGAGAAAACCTTGGATCCGATCACTCAAATTGCCGCCAAACGAATCTCCGTGCGCGCCTACGAGGCCAAGCGCCCGGTGCCCCCCGAACTGCGAACCCGCCTGCAAGAGGTCATCGCTGAGAACCGCACAGGGCCGATGGGCAACCAGTGTCGCATCGAAATGATCGACGTCGACGAACTGGCGACCGACGAAGCTCGCAGCCTCGGGACCTATGGGATCATCAAGGGCGCCCGATTGTATCTGGTGGCCGCGATTGCGGACACGGCCTCTGCGCGGGTGGATGTCGGCTACTGCGTCGAGAAGATCATCCTGGAAGCCACACGACTCGGACTCGGGACGTGCTGGATGGGTGGAACCTTTCGCCGGGCAAACTTCGCCCGCAACGCGGGCGCGAAGGAAGACGAGATCATTCCGGTGGTGACTCCGGTGGGTTATGCGACCAAACAGAAAAGTCTGCGCGAGCGCATCATGCGACGGCTGGCGGGCGCGGATCAGCGCAAGCCCTGGGAGTCGATATTCTTCCTCAGGGACCGCGATACGCCGCTTCCCAGACAGGGACGTTTCGAAGCCGCACTGGCCTGCTTGCGTCTGGCTCCGTCTGCGAGCAACAAGCAGCCCTGGAGAATCATCGAGCGCGATGCGGGGTGCTTCGATTTCCATCTCGAGCGCACACCTCGCTACAACGAAATGATGCGCGGCATCGATCTTCAGATGGTCGATATGGGTATCGCGATGTGTCACTTCGACCTGGCGACCGCCGAAGCTGGTTGCAAGGGCGAGTTCTCCCGACGCTCCCCGGCGCCGAGCCTGGAAGGCACCGAGTACATCGCCAGCTGGCAGATGTTGCCGAGCTCAACGGGAGGCTGATCCGCGCACGGCGGCTCAGCCGAGTCGCTGCATGTGCAGGCCCGCGTACCGTACTCGGCCCTGAGGTATGCTGGCGGCAGTGGCGGAGCAGATTCCGCCATCTGGTCCGCAAGGGAGACGAGCATGCCCCTCGAACACAAGCCCGGACGCATCGCAGTTCCGGATCGCGATCTCGAATTCAAGTGCTTTGAGATCGAGACCCTCACGCCTCACATCGGTGCGGAGATCCGAGGCATCGATCTTTCTGCACCTCTCTCGGAAGAGCAGGAGAAGGAAATCCGCCGGGCCCTACGCGACTGGATGGTGCTGGTCTTTCCCGAACAGGAACTGGACGCCGCACAACACAAGGACTTCGGTGCGCGCTTCGGCCCCCTTCACGTCCACCCGCAACTGCGCGGTGCGAAGATGTCGCATCCCGAAATCCTGCCCGTGCACACCAACGCCGAATCACCTTTCACCGCCGGGGACGGCTGGCACGCCGATGTGAGCTGCGAAGAGATTCCGTTGTGGGGTTCCATGCTCTATATCCGCGAGATCCCCGAATGTGGTGGCGGCGATACGCTGTTCGCGGATATGAACCAGGCCTACGAGTTGCTTTCCCAGCCGATGAAGAACTTCCTCGAAGGCTTGACGGCGATCCACGACGGTGCCGGGCCCTACTCCGAACAACTGGCGATGGGCATCGGGTCGCCCGCACCGGACAAGGACTTCCTGCGCACCGAGCATCCTGTCGTGGTGCGGCACCCGGAGACGGGCCGCAAGCTGCTCTATGTGAACAGCGGCTTCACCACTCGTATCGTGGGTCTCAGCGGGGCCGAGAGCCGCGCGGTTCTGGAACTGCTGTTCCGCCACATCAGTTCGACCCCGAAGATCACCTGTCGCGTGCACTGGAAAGCAAAGACCCTCACGTTCTGGGACAACATCTCCACGCAGCATCACGCGATCTGGGACTACTACCCTCACTCCAGGATCGGGGGGCGGGTTTCGATCCTCGGCAAATCCCGACCCAGCGCCTGAAATAGCTCGTATCCCAATCCCAAGGAGTCGACGATGAGTGTCGAAGTCCGAATGGCAACACAGAGTGACCGGAGTCGTTGCCTCGAACTACTCGACGCTCTCGCCCAGGTCGCCGGGGGAAGCATCCACTCAGCCGCGGGTGCTGCGTTTGACGCGCTTCTCGAGCAGGAGCGGGGCGAAATCCTGGTTGCAGAAGAAGATGGTGTGGTGCTGGGACTCGCCTCGGTTTCTTTCAATCTCGCAATGCGTTACGGCGGCGAGTACTGCCAGCTCGAGGAACTCATCGTCGATCCCGCGGCTCGCGGAAAGGACGTCGGAGGTTTGCTGGTCAGAGAAACCGTGCATCGAGCCAGGCAACGCGGTTGCGCCGACTACGGCCTCTATCTGGTCGAAGCGACCGAACGAAACCAGCCGTTCTACGAGAAATTCGGCTTCCGGAAGGTCGGTTCGGAGATGCGCCAGCAACTGACCTAGCAGGCCGCGAAAAGAAAACCCCAATGCGGAGATTCGGGGTGTGGCAGAATGCCGCGTTGCCGCTCTGGAGTTGCTCATGATCCTGTTTCGCCTTTTGACACTGGTATTCGCACTCGCCTTCTGACTTCCGCTCTCGCGGAAGACCGATCCGGCTGCACGGGCCGCGTCGGCCCCGTCTGTGGGGATGGAACGCTCGCATCGCCCGAAGTCTGCGACGACGGAAACCTGCTGCCGGGCGATGGCTGTAAAGCGGACTGCACCGAGGAGACCTGCAGCGAAAGCTGTTCTGGGTTGCAGACACTCGCCGAAGATGAATGCTTGACCAATCAATCCACCGCAACTCAGATCTGTCTAGACCAGAACGCCACTTGCGAGAGCGCTTGTGCGGGAAACACAACCTGCCTGCAGGTCTGCTCCGCGCAAAAGACGACTTGCATGAAGATCGTCGATACGGCGATGAATACCTGTACCCGCCTCTGGGAAACTGATTTCAACGTTTGCGCGAGACGCTGCAATTGCATAGCCGGATGCACATTCTTTGAGACCAACGATTGCAATTCCGCGAAGGGATTGGGCGATAGTGTCTGTTCAATCGCCGACCAATCATGCCATTCGGCCTGCACCATTCTACCCCTTCCGCAGCCTTGTCATGATGTCTGCACCAGCACATATCAGAGTTGCGATGCGAATACCTCAGCACAGTATGAGCAGTGCCTGGACGAAGTCCCCGTTGTCTGCGAAAGCACATGTCAGTAGCAATACGGGTCCCGTCCGTTTCGGCTCACGAATCGGTACCCGGTTTGACCCGAAGCACTCTTCGTGTTGGGATTGTCGGCGGTCGACTCTGTGAAGAACCTGTAGATTCCGACCCGGGCGCGGGATACTCGTTGTAGACGGCCAGAACCCGAGAGTATTTTCAGGAAGAACTGGCTTCGATCCGGTCATCGAGCACGATGAAAACGAGTGAGAACGGCAGTGGAATCGCTGGAACACCGCTCTTCGGCATAGCGGCGGCAGGCTCGAGCGTCAGGCGCGAAGTCCTCGGCGGCCTGACCACCTTCATGACGATGTCCTACATCCTCGTGGTCAATCCGATGATCCTCGCCGATGGCGGCATGCCCGCCGCCGGAGCTTTTCTCGCCACCGCACTCGCCGCCGCCTTCGCAACGTTCTTGATGGGTCTTCTCTGCGATCTGCCGATCGCACTCGCACCGGGCATGGGGCTAAACGCGTTTTTCGCCTACACGATCTGCGCGGGCGATCAATCCTGGCAGGCCGGGCTCGGACTCGTGGTGATCGTGTCGCTGATCTTCCTGCTCTTGACGGTCAGCGGCGTTCGCCACGCGTTGACGAAGGCGGTGCCACCGTCCCTGCGTTTCGGAGCAGGTGTCGGAATCGGCTTGTTCATCGCGTTGATCGGCCTGAAGGAATCGGGCATCGTCGTCGACGATCCGGTGACGCTGGTCCGCATGGGCAACCTCGCGACCGCCCATGCGACGCTCGCCGTCTTCGGTCTCGTCGTCACTCTGGGATTGATGGCCCGAGGCGGCGCCGCGGCGATCTTCTGGGGCATGGTCATCACAGCGATCGCAGGTGCGGCGCTGGGTCTGGTGCGGGTGGATGGCGCCTGGTTCGCCCTGCCTTCGTGGGATCTTCCCGGACTTCAGATCGACCTGATCGGAGCGCTGCGAACGGAGTACATACCGCTGGGAGCGACGCTTCTGTTTTTCGCACTCTTTGACGCGATGGGAACGCTCTACGCCGTCGGCGCCGAAGCGAACCTGCTCGACGAGAACGGGGACTTCCCGAGACTCGGAAGGGCGTTGAGCGTCGACGCATCCGGCGCCCTGGTCGGCGGTCTTCTCGGAACATCCTCGGTCACCTGTTACATCGAGAGCGCCACGGGAGTAAATGTCGGAGCGCGGACCGGCCTGGCCAGTGTGGTCACGGCGTCCCTCTTCCTTCTATCGCTGTTTGCTTTGCCGCTCGTCTCGGCCGTCGGGGCCGGTGTCGCGAGCGGCGCGGAGATCTACCACCCCGTGACGGCTCCGGCTCTGATCACTGTCGGCATCCTGATGTGCCGCAGCGTCGTGCGCATCCCGTGGGACGATTTCAGCGAGGCGGCGCCCGCGTTTCTATGCCTTCTCGTGATGCCCTTTACCTTCAGCATCGCGAACGGTCTCGCGGTCGGCTTCGTCAGCTACGCGACGGTCAAGCTCTTTGCCGGTCGCGCCCGAGAAGTGCATCCCATCGTCTACACACTCGCGGTACTCTTCGTCGTCTACTTCGCGATCGGACGCTAGCAGCCCACGGGACGCTAGCAGCCCACGGGATGCTAGGCAGCCTGCCTAACCGAGAAGACGCACGGGCTCGGAGCCATCCCAGTCGCGAGCTTCTTCGGCCACCTTCTCGAAGAAGCGGCCCTTGGGTCCGCTGATCTCCGAAACTTCTACGACCGTGCCGGGATGGGACTCGGTGTCCAGGTAGGCGAACCGTCCGCTCGTTCCGATCCCGCCGGACTGCCCGATTTCGTAGCCCGCGTCGAGCCAGCGCTTCAGATCCGGGTCGAAGGTTTCGGTCCAGTAGGCCACGTGTTGCAGGCCTTCGTTTCCGGCCTCCAGAAAGTCGCGGTACATGGAAGGTGCGTCGTTTCGCTGTTGGATCAACTCGATCTGCAAGGGTCCAGTGTTCGCCAGCGCGATACTCACCGTCAGCGCCGATGGCTCGCCCCGGTAACGGAAGTCCTGCATCGGAACGCTTTCGAAGTAATAGAACGGGCCCACGCCCAAGACCTGCGTCCAGTGTTTCATGGCCGCCTCGATATCGCGCACCACGTATCCGTTCTGGCGAATCGTTCCGAATATTCGACTCATGGAGCCAGGATACCCGCATTGCGGTACAGGAACCAGTCGACGCCGGACAGCGGTGCACTGGGATAGCCGCGTTTCAGCTCGTAGCGGTGTCCCCGGCCGTCCACGAAAAAGCGCGGCGGAACCCGTCCGCGACGCGCCCTCTCTTCCACCGCGTATTCGAGCACGAACCAGTCGGTTCCGCCCTCGGGCCAGTCATCCTTGCCCAGAAACTGCGGTGCGCGATCGGCGGAGAAGTAGCGCGCGTAGTAGCGCACGACCTTGCCCGTGCGCAGATCGTGGTCCGAGCCGATCCTGATCGGGCCGTCGGAGGTGTCACTCATGAAGCGCATGGCTTCCAGATACTGACCGCGCCCGTAGCGCAACAGCGGTTCGACGTGGAGCGCGTTGGCGATCAGGAACAGACCCAGCGCTCCGGCACAGGCGAGCCGCCCTGCCCGGCTGTGCCGGTACGCCGCCGCGGCGAGTTCGGCCAGGAGCAGAAGAAAGAACGTACTACTGACCAGGAAGTAGCGGGGAGCCAGATAGGCCGGGCGCGTGAGCGCGAGCGCCAACGCCGGAAATCCGACGACCGCGAGTCCGTAGAAGATCCAGCGGCGCGAACCGGAGCGCCGCAGCAACACGAGTCCCGCCGCAAACAGGCCGAGCGCGAGTGCTGCACCCAGCCACGACAGCGGCCCGTCGAGTGGCATACCAAGTGAAATGGAAGCCGCGCCCGCAATCTTGCCCGGAAACGAAACCGCCGGGCCGCCGCCGATCTGCAACTCGCGGACAAAGAGCAGGTAGAGCAAAGCGATCGTCGCGCTGGGAACCCCGTGCCAGAGCAGCCCGCGACGCAGGACATCGGTCCAGGCGACGCCCGCTGCACGCTGCTCGGCAAACCACCAGACGGCGAAGGCCGCGTAGGCGTAGATGAAACTCAGATGCGAGAACAGACCCAGGCCCACGCAAAGCCAGAAACCGATCGCATGCGCGACGCCCGCCTGTTCTTTCTTCGCGTCGAGCAACCAGAAGGCGAGCAACGCAAATGCGATGGCGGGCGCATAACCGCGTGCCTCGGAAGAGTAGTGGATGAGCAAGGCCGAGGCCCCGCAGAGCAGCAATGCGAAACAGGCTTCCAGCGCACTGCGCCGGGCCGCGATGCTGCCCGCAATGACGACGCTGGCCACGCCCGAGAGCAGAGCCGGGCAGCGATAGGCCCATCCGGAGCCCCCCGGCTGGGACTCGCCGATCCAGTGCAGGAGAAGCGTATTCAGCGGGTGGTTGTTGTCGTGTCGAAGTTTGAGCAACACGTCGAGGGGCGAAGTCATGCGCCGGGAAAGCTCGAGAGACCAGATCTCATCGAGCCACAGTCCGTTCAGGCTCGCCAGGATGCGAACGACGGCCGCGACCAGAACGATTGCGATCGCAACCCAGTAGAAGCGCAGCGATCGAAAGGCGGACGGAGGCGACTCTTCGCTCGTCTCCGCCTGTCCGCCCGCGATCATCAGACCAGACTAACGAATCAACGCGTGTGACTCAGCCCGTGTTTGCGCGTGCTGCGCAGGAGTTCAGCGCTTGTTGCAAAACGATCAGGGCTTTCGTGTCGTGTGCACAGTATTCCAGAAGCTGGCTGCGCAGGCGTTCGGCTTCGTCTCGTGTCACTTTCTGTCGCGCGATACTCATAAAGGCACCGGCGGCCGATCCACCATCTGCGATGCCATCGAGTTCGGAGTAGCTGAATCCCGGATCGAGCGCGGGTGCCACGCGTTTCAGTGAGAACGAACCTTCGAAGGCGAGTGCGTAGATGCCATTGCGCGCGATCGGCAGCAGGTCGACGAGACGCCGGCGAATCCTCTCCAGGTCTTTCTTCAGCTCGGGAAATGCGTCGGCCAGTCCTTCGAGTACCGTCGCTTCAAAAGACGAGTACACCAGGATCGGCAGATCGCGATCCCGCAACGCATCGCAGAGCGTGTGCGCGAACTCCTTGCGCGGATCGACGTTCCCCTCGGCCAGGAAAGCTCGATGGGTGAGGCCGTCGGGGGTTTGACTGTGCAGGGACCACTGAAACGGCAGTGTCTGGTAGGGACGCGTTCCCGGGAAGATGGGAACCTCTGGCGTGATCGCCTCGAAGTCCAGGTAGTCCGATGGCGGACCACTTCCCACCAGAGCGCGTCCCAGCTCGGGAAAAACCGCGGTTTCACCCGACAGGATCGCGCGTCGCGCGTTCTTCTGTGGGCGGGTCAGCGAAAACTCGGAGGGGATCTCTGCAACGGTCCTGACTCCGGCTTCCGAGAGCGCGTGGAAGTACTGCGCGCGCAATGCGGGCAATCGGCCAATCCAGTCGGCCGGCAGGGATTGCGTGCAGTGCGTCCAGAAACGACACGGATAGGGCCGACGGCAATGCGGGGAGGCTTCGATTGTCGGCGCTTCGGAGAGCGCGAGCGCGCTCTTCATCTGCTCGATTTGATCGGGAAGGTCTTCGGCCAGATAGGAGGCGTCGCGTGTCACGTCGCTGCGGCGAAAGAACGCCCGCCAGTCGACCTCGCCTTCTTGCCGACGATACTTCCCGTCTGGATGCAGGACCTCGACGGAAGCGATCCCGACCCCGGCCGCGCGAACGACCGCGAGCTGGTAGGCCAGTTCGTCCAGATGTTCATCCTTGACGCGCTGGGCCGATTTGACTCGAAGCAGTCGCCACTCGGACTCGCCGGCGCGCTCCAACATATCGACCCGAACGGTTCGTCCGGGTAGTTCGAAGTAGGCGCCGAAGAGCACGGAAACTTCAGAGTCCGCCAGGAGCTGGCGCGTGCGTTCGGCGGCTCCGGCGGGCACATCGTCGCGCTCACTCACGACCTCGCCGCCGCCAAATAATCCGCGCGCGCGCAGCTCGAGGGCCGCGCTGGCCGCGATCAGACTCTCGATCGTAGGCGTGCGGTCTTCTGCGAGCTGGGGCTCGTTGGCCGATAGCCACAGCCGTCGCTGGCACTGGAGACCCGCGAGGTACCCGGTTTGGCCGAGCATCGCTTTGGACATCAGACGGGTCGAGTCAGGCCACGGCTTTGGCTTCGCGCAACTTCGCGATGTCTCCGGCGGCAAACCCCCAGTCCGCCAGCACCTGGTCGGTATGCTCACCGGTGTGCGCGGGAGGCACGGGGGTTTCCGGCGTCGTGCGATCGAAGCGCGGTGCGGGCGCGGCCTGGGGCACGCCGTCGACCTTGATGAAGGTCTTGCGATGCACATTGTGCGGATGCTCGGGGGCTTCGCCCAGCCCGAGCACGGGCGCAAAACAGACATCGCTGCCTTCCATGATCTCACACCACTGATCGCGCGTCTTGGTCTTGATCAGCGCCTCGACGCGCTGTTTCATGACCGGCCACTGCGTACGATCCATCTGCGCGGGCAACTCCTCGCCCTCGAGACCCGAGAGCTTCAGGAGTTCGGCGTAGAACTGGGGCTCGATCGAACCCAGCGAGATGTACTTGCCGTCCTGCGTCTCGTACGCGTCGTAGAAATGCGCGCCGGTATCGAGCAGATTCGTGCCGCGCTCGTCGTGCCAGAAGCCGAGGTGGCGCATGCCGTGGAACATCGACATCAGGACCGCTGCACCATCGACCATGGCCGCGTCCACGACCTGACCCTGGTTGGATGTCTGTCGCTCGACCAGAGCCGCCAGCATGCCGAACGCCAGCAGCATGCCGCCGCCGCCGAAGTCACCCACCAGATTGAGCGGTGGGATCGGCCTCTCGCCCGCGCGCCCGATCGGATCCAGCGCACCGGCGAGCGCGATGTAGTTGATGTCGTGCCCGGCAGCCTGCGCCATCGGTCCGTCCTGACCCCAGCCGGTCATCCGGCCGTACACCAGCTTGGGATTGCGCGCGCGACACACATCGGGACCGAGCCCCAGGCGCTCCATGACACCGGGACGAAAGCCTTCGATCAAGGCGTCAGCAGATTCGATCAGGCGCAGCACGGTCTCGACGCCTTCGGGATTCTTGAGATCGACACCGATGCTACGACGCCCGCGCAAGAGCGGATCGGAGGGGCGCTGCCCCGAGTTCCCACGCACGTTCTGGGCACGATCCACGCGCAGCACCTCGGCGCCCATATCGGCCAGCATCATGGCGCAGAAAGGTCCCGGACCGATCCCGGCCAGTTCGACTACCTTGATTCCCGAAAGCGGTCCCATCTGAAGTTCTCCTGTGCTCGTTGCGGGCGGACGCGCAGGATACCACCGGTCCGCTCGGCGTTGTCATTGCCCCCCGGGAGCGCCGGACGGGGCGCGTTTCGCGAGCGCGTTCGTTACTCTGCCGACCGTGGAAGCGGGAATCGTCGGCTACCCCGGATCCGGGCGCAGCACAGTCTTTAACGCACTGCTCGCGCATCGCGCGCAGGAAGCGGCCGGTGCCCGGAAGTCGGGCGCGGCCATCGGTGTAATCCACGTCCAGGATGCGCGCCTCGAGGAACTCTCCGCCCGTTTCAAGCCCAAGAAGACCACGCCGATCGAGATCCGCCTGCACGATCTGTGTCCGTCCCTGGAGCCGAATTTTCCGACCGCGGAAATCGAGGCCATGAAGCGCATGGACCTGTTGCTGCTGGTGATTCCGGCGTTTGCGGATCCCGATCCGGCCGCGCAACTCGCCGGGCTGGACGGCCTGGTCGCGGACCTGTGCCTGGAAGACCTGGCCGCGATCGAGAAGCTGATCAAGCGAACCACGCGCGAAAAGACCGACGCCACCGTGAAAGAGGCCCTGGACCTGATCCAGACGGCGCTGGAGGCGAGCATTCCCGTGATCTCTGCCTCCTCGCTCCAGGCCCAGCATCGCGAAGCCCTGCGCGGCTACGGCCTGATCACCGACCGGCCCATGATCGCGGTCGCAAACAACGCCGAAGACGCAGCGGGCACGCCACCTCCGGCCGAACTGGTCAAGCGGGGTGAAGAACTGGGTATCCCGATCCTGGCTCTAGCTGCGGGTCTCGAGGCGGAGATGGCGGAACTGGCCGCCGAAGATCGCGTTGAGTTTCTGGCGGAGTACGGCGTGAGCGAACCCGCGGGAGCTGCCGTGACCCGAGCCATTCTGGAGCGCGGCGACATCATCCCGTTCTTCACCGCCGGCGAGGACGAGTGCCGCGCCTGGGCCATTGCTCGCAATACAGCCGCCAAGCAGGCGGCGGGAAAGATCCACTCCGACATCGAGCGAGGCTTCATCCGCGCAGAGGTGATCGGTTACGACGAATACGAGCCCCTGGCGGGTGGTCTTACTGAGGCAAAGAGCAAGGGACTGCTCCGCGTCGAAGGCAAGGACTACATCGTTCAGGATGGCGATATCGTGAACTTCCGGCACAACACGTGACTCCCCCTCTTTCCACAGCTGACTCAAGCTCGAGGTCGCTTCTGCGATAAGAGGATCAGGGGGCTCTCTTTGAAGAAGTTCGGGCGAATAGCGGCGCTCGCTGCGCTTTCGTGTGTGCTGAGCGTGTTGTTCACGCTTGCGGCCGACGCCAGGCCGCGCGAACAACTGTTTCCAGAGCCCGAGCCCATGCGCTCGGCTGTCGCCTTCTGGATGCGCGTGTACCTGGAAGTGACCACCGACAGCGGCCTGTTGCACGATTCGCGCAACCTCGGAGTGGTCTACGAGACCATCCAGCTTCCCAAGGGCGCCAGCAAGAAGAAGCGCCAGCGCAAGGTCGACAAGCGGCGCAAGCACTGGCGGGCGGTATTGAACCACCTGGCGAAGGGCAAGAAGGCCAGAAATGACAGCGAACGCGCGATCGTCCGCGTGTTCAAGACGGAACTGAAACGGGAGCCGACGGGGCGCGATTTCGCACGAGCCGCTCAACGAGTCCGTTTTCAAGTCGGCCAGCGCGACAAGTTCCGCGCCGGCTTGATTCGCTCCGGCGCCTACGAGAATGAAATGCGCGCCATCTTTCGCGAGATGGGCCTACCGCAAGACCTGGCCTATCTGCCGCACGTCGAGTCCTCGTTCAATATACGCGCCTACTCGAAATACGGCGCGGCCGGAATGTGGCAGTTCATGCGCGGCACGGGTCGGCGCTACATGCAGGTGGACTACGTAGTCGACGAACGACTCGACCCGATCATCGCCACGCACTCCGCAGCGCGCCTGCTGCGCGACAACTACAAGGCGACGGGCACCTGGCCCCTGGCCATTACCGCCTATAACCACGGCGCTTCGGGCATGAAGCGAGCCAAGCGAAAGCTCGGTACGAGTCGCATCGAAGAGGTCGTGGCCAAGTACAAGAGCCGTTCATTCGGCTTTGCGTCGCGCAACTTCTACGCCCAGTTCCTGGCCGCGCGCCGGGTCGTGCGTTCCTACGAGGCGTTCTTCGGCCCCCTGGATCGCAACAAGCCCGAACCCGTCGACGAGGTCGTCCTACCGTTCTACGCCAGAGTCGAAGACCTGGAGACCTATCTGGGGACGACCCCCGACCTGATCAAACGCTACAACCCGGCCTTGCGCCCATCGGTCTACCGCTCGGGCAAGCGAATTCCCAAGGGCTACACCCTGCGCCTTCCGGCCGGTACTTCGGGTCCCAACCCGGAAAAGTGGCTGGCCATGGTCCCGCAGAAGGCTCAGCACGCCAGACAGCACCGCAGCAATCTGTACAAGGTGCGGCGCGGCGACACGCTGAGCAGGATCGCCAAGCGCAATGGCACCAGTGTGCGCACGCTGGTCGCGCTCAACAATCTGAAGCGCAAACACCGCATTTATCCCGGGCAGGTTCTGCAGCTTCCGGGTGGCAAGAGCAAGTCGAAGCGCGCGACGCCCAAACCGAAGAAGTCCATCGAGATCATCAGCTCGGCTCAGGCCGCACCTCCGCCCGCCGCCAAGACGAAGGCGCCGCCCGCCAAATCCGTGAAGCCCGAGCCGCTCAAACCCGAACCGACCCTGGCCGCGGCGACGGTCGAGCCCGCGACACTCACGCCCGAGATTCCGACCCGGCCGATCCCGACTCTGGAAAGCGCAGACGCGGAGCCCACGACGCTCCCTTCGGCTCCGAAAGGCGAGCAGACGATCCAGGTGGCGAAGGCCGAGAGCCAGCCGAGTTCTGGAAACAACGCCGGACCCATGACGGGAGTCAGGCGCGGCGCGAAGATCCCGCCACCCGTCAAGAGTTCCCGATTCCGTCGCATCATTCGCAACGGTGTGCTCGTAGACGCTGACGAGACGCTGGGGCATTTCGCAGAATGGCTCAACGTACCGACCTCGCGATTGCGCAAGCTCAATCGCATGCGGAACAAAGCAAACCTGCGCATGGGCCAACGCCTGAAACTCGACTTCTCCAAGGCCACGCCCGAGCAATTCCAGCAGCGCCGCATGGAGTACCACAAAGCAGTCGAAGAAGACTTCTTCGACAACTTCGCAATCACCGGAACCGTCGACCACACCCTGCGCAAGGGCGAAAGCCTGTGGGTCCTGTCGCATAAGGTCTATCAGGCCCCAAGCTGGCTGATTCAGCGCTACAACCCGGACCTGGATCTCACGAAGATGAAACCGGGAACCCTGGTGAGCGTACCCCTGGTGGAAAAGCGAAGCTGAACCCGGAGCCGGTGGGGAGTTCCACCGGAAGGCCGAGGTAGCCGGGTCGGTCGGATGCGAGCTTCGTTACTCGTGCTATGCGAGCTTCAGCGGATCGTTGCGATGATCTCTGGCGGTACCGAGACGCCCGACGGGGCTGAACGCCACGGGTCCAGTGACGCTATCGAACGCGAACCGTCCGCAGTCCGGCCGACCTGTTCGAGCGGCCATCGTCAATGCAAGGCCGCCCTTGCCAAGAAAAACCATTTGTGCCACCCGGGTTTTCGGAATAGCGCGCCGAAGAAGACGAAGACGCTTGTAAGTAGCTGTTCTTTGGAAGAAATTGATTTTGACGGTCGGACGTTATCCGACTCAGCCGCGCATGAGGTGCGGCTGTCGAATAGTAGTTGGGCGGCGTGAGGATGGAACGACAGAGACTCGTGGTCACATTGGCAATCGGGTGGAACATTCTCTGGTTGCTCCCCGTTCTTGGGCTGGCGGCGGCGGCTTGGTTCGTCGCAGGTCGGCACACTCTGTATACCTCGCAGTTTACAGAGAACGGATTCTCTCAGATCGCTCCCGGGACTACAGAGAACGAAGTGCGCATGCTGGTGGGCGCACCGTTCTTCGAAACACCGGCGCTGTGGCCCTATCGAAAGTACGGGCGCCCAAACCTTACGGCCGCCGAGCTGGGTTCCTTGGTCTTCAGATCGGACGATTCGCGCTTTCTGTGGTACAGCCGACCGGGCCCACTGCACTTCGCATACGAGCTCCGAGTGGTCGAAGTCTCAGGCGACCGCGTAGAGCAGATATTTGCGCACGATCAATGGGACTAATGTGCCCGGTCCCACACCAAGCCACGACCTCTCTCTCCGGGGGCTAGCAGGTTTGCTCGTCGCGAACCGCCGCCCAACACCTATCAGGCCCCCGGTTGTCAATAGATGAGGACGTCTGTTGACGCCTCCGCTTTCATCGGGCGTTGGTGGTTTGCGCGTCGCAACTCCTTGTCTCCGGCTTGCTATTCGATCCACTGGTTCCAGGCTCCGCTTGGAGTCTGCACCAAACACTTATCGGGACTCTTGATCGGAGCACTGTTGCCGCTCCGCGTCCCAGAAACTCATCTGTTGCCTCACCCGTCCATTCAATATCGACCTGGCTTAGATCGTCCAGTTAGTCTCGGGCTCGAGCGAGGAGCAGAGATCGAAGGAGTAGCGCTCATCGGCGCCTCTCGAATGCTCGGAGGGGAGGTGGATCTCCAATCAAGCGCTACGGCTACCAGGCACGCTCCATGAAGCCGTCTCGTGTCCCGTGCAGCAGGCACGGATCTACGAGTCTCTCGCAGGCTTCTCGGTCTGGCTTTGCCCTTGGTTCCTGTCCGAACCCGGTGCCAGTTATGCGTAAGCGCGCACTGGACCGCATGTTTCGTGCGGGAGTTTGATCTCGCAGAGTATGACCTCCTGGAACGAGGAGGAGGTGCTCGATGACAGCACGAGGAAGCGCAAATTCATCGGAGAGCACTATCAGACTCGGGGGTACTTCGTTTCGACCGTAGGTCCTGATGAAGAACGAGTCCGGAACTACATTCGGGCACACGGAGCCGAAGACAAGCGAATCGAGCAGCTTCGAGTGATCTGACCGGCCCGCGACCAACGAGCGGCCGTCACGACCGCCTCGGGCGGCCCATAATCCAGATTCCCCCGGCTCTGACGGGGGATCGTTAACTGATCAGGGCGGCGTGGATGCGAGCCGCAACGTCCTGATCCCCGAGGTATCCGCTGATGCCGTGGCGGTTCGACGTCGGGTTGTCCACATCGGTCTTGTTCTCGATGGGTGGTTCGACCGAGAAGCGATCTGGAGTGAGAGGATAGAGAGCAACGATGTCACGCTCGTCCATCGCGTTGTACCAGTCACCTACGCAGGACGGATAGGCAATCGGTCGGATGCTCTTTCGGATCGTCTGAACGCCAAGTGGTGAGCCGAGAGTCACGAAGAGAGGGAGGTCCCAGTTTCCCGACTGGGAGGCGGCCTTCGCCAGGTTGTAGGCGACCACGGTACCCAACGAATGACTCACCATCACCGTGGGCACCCCCGGAGAGACCGCTTGTCGCACACCGTCGTCGATCTGCCGGCGGATTGCCGGGTTCTTCAGGTACTGGTAGACGTCGTTCGTGGCGAGGGCCACGCTTGCGGCGCTGGCTCCTGGCACGTGGGTGTCGAGGGCCTTGAGTATCCCCTGGAGCCATTCCCATTCGAGCGGACCCCGCTCGATGACTTCTGCACCGGCGGCCTCTGCGAGCATGGTGCGAGTGATCCCCTCGTGTTCTTGCACCTCTTCTAACACTTCGCGAATGAAGGCCATGTGAGCAGCGTCTTCGCTCGTGCCGCGGATGATCACATCGGCCGCGGCTTGTTCATCCGCACCCTGAGATAGATCGAATAGTGTCTGCCCGTAGTACGGGAAGCGGATGTCCGACTCGGAGATCGGGAGGTCGAGTCCGCTCTTTGCCAACCCCGCTTCGAACGCGTCCAGCCACTCTTTCTTGAGGGCGACTGAATCCTTGTGCTCTTGGGATCTTCCATGAACGAGGACGAGCTGTTTGGTCACGTGATGATTCCTTCTTCGAGTGCGCTGCGAAGCATCCCGGCGCCTTCCCCGTCGAACATCGTCCAGGCCGAGTCCAGGAGGTGTCGCTCCAAACCGCGAAGCCGTTCCTGCATCGTGACCCGATGGGCATCGAGTAGACCCCAGCCCTGGGAAAGCAAGGGCAGGAAGCCGATGGCCGGTAAAGTCGAGTCGATCGTCGAGTCGCGCAGAGCTCCCGTAAGGAGTGCTACATCGAAAAGCGGAGCACCCAGCGCCTCTCGCATGAAACCGCCCATCTGCCGGATGAGGTCCCGGCGTCCGAGATCTCGATAGGCGTATGCCGCATAGATGGCAAGAGACGGATCAATGGTCTTCGCGTACTGCATCTTCCGCGCGAGCTCGAGGGCTCCTTCGCCTTCCATTCGAAAGACCCCGCCGTGTGTCGCGGATGCCGCGACTGCCCGCAAGGTGCGTACTTCAGCCGCACGTTCCTCGAACATGTCCCACAGGTCGGAGTTAGCGGACGGCTCATAGGCTACATCGACGAGCTCGCCCTCTTGGATGGTCAGAGAGCAAAGGAAGCCGGCTAGCGCAGGAAGGACGATGCCCGCGCCCCTGTCCGTGGTGAGGAGCACGCTGCCATGCCCCCGCCCGGATAGCTCCACGGTCAAGTCGTCCGTGGGTCCCTGCTCGATGATGTTGGCCGTGGTGGAGAACGCATCCGACAGCAGGCCCCCGCGGATCTTGAAGCCGCACTCTGTTTCGTGACTCATGGCGCCGAAGGGCTCAGCGGCATGTGTGAGCAGGGCGTAGGAGTCGGTGCGTGCGGCTCGGTCTTCAGTAAATCCGCGGCGTCTGGACGTGCCGATGCCTGCAATCGCCGCAAGGTCCGAGGGTGCGCCTCCCGATAGTGCGTTGTCCAGGATCGTTCGCGATACATCGGTCGGATTCTCGGGAACAGGCACCGGCGGCCCGCCCGGACTGCGCGTGGCCCCGGGAGGTCGGACTTCGGCGCGCTGGACGGAGGCGAGCCAGGCATCCTCGTCGGATGTGATCCGCGCATCGGGGATCTGGATCACTCGAGTCTCCAGGCCGGCCGCCGCGACTCGTTGGGAGACCTCGTCGTAGAGATGGCGCTTCAGGGCACGCGGCCTGACGAAGCCGGCGGGTTCCGCGGACCAGTCCACCACCTCCTCCGGCTCGCCACTCAGCGATGCAATCAGTACCGACGTGTAGAGCGCTTCGTATTCCGCTGCCGTGACGTCGGGGTTCTTGATCTCGTGGGCGGGCCGCCCGAGGGTGCAAGCGAAGAAGACGTCAACGGCCTGTTCCACATCGTCCGCCCCCTCGTTCGGGAAGATCTCGCCGCCCGTGACGAACTGAGCCTGGACCCCTTCCGCCGCGGTCCGGCAGGCATCCGAGATGAACACCACGTGGGGGATTCCGCAGTAGCGTGCGAGCGTGACGCTACCGGCAACGTTGACGGCGGCCTGGGTGTCGGCGGGAGCGTCACTCAAGAGCCAGTACTCGCCGTACCGGATGTTGACCCCGTGCCCGGCAAAGTAGACCAGGAGCTGCTCGACCGTCCCGGTCGCGACGATCGCCTTGATGGCAGCCTTGATCGCCTGAAGCGAGACGCTCTCGTTCTCGTCCGTAATCGGCAGAACCGGGTCCATGCCTTGGCCTCGTGCCCACGTCGCGAATCGCTGTGCCCCCGCGGCCGCATCGTGCAGCTCGGGGAGGCCGCCCGTCCTGTCGATTCCGATCGCAACCGCCGCGCGTTTCACAGGGACTCCTCGGCTCTGCGGGTCTGCGTTCATACCCCCAGCGGCCAGCCATTCTATACTGGACTTGAGGGTCGAAGTACCCCGGCCAGAAAGTCCCAGGAAAATCTCAAGAGGGAGTCGTGCTGGTGAGCCAAGACCTCACGAGGTATCAGGCCGAATACCGGCGAATCACGGCCGGGAGAGAATCCGAGAAGTCCGGCGCTGAGGCGGAGTTGGAGGGTTTCCTGAAGGATTTCCTCCATTCCGCCTATTCTTCTCTCGAAGCGCATGGCGCGTCTTCCTCGGATCCTTGTCCGCCGCTCCACGTTTACGCCGCGGATCATCCCACGGAATCCAGAACCGTCGCGATGGATGATCAGGGGCTCCACGTGGGGATCGAGTTCTTGCAGGAGCTCGATTTCGCGCTGATTCTCTACTCGAACTTCCTCCTACAGAACTTCATCTGGCAAGTCAGTCCGGTCATGGGGGATGTCCCGTCCCTGCGAGAGCTGGTCGAACCCGCAGATTTTCCGGATCAGGCGTTGACGATGCACGCTGAATCCCTGATGCCTAATATCGTCACGCGTGATGGCTACAAGCGCCGACCGGCGAGCAGCCTCATGGAAGCGATGGACAAGGGCTTCTTCGCCAAGGAAGGCGAGAGCATCGCGTTGGCGCTCAGCCGTTCGATCGACAAACCCCTGTTCGACTTTCCGAGCTACCTAGCGGATGCCGACTACGAGGAGCTACTTGCGGCGTATCTTGGCGAGTTCGGCGAGTATCTGCTCTCCCTACATATTCGACTCCTCGGAGACGCCATGCACTTCCTGCTGGCGCACGAGCTGGCACACCACGAGTTGGGGCATCATCTTGCGCCTCCGGATGATGCCGCTCAGGCGAAGCGCGAAGAGGCGGATGCCGACCTGCGGGCACTCGCGATCCTGGGTTCGGTGCCTGGGTTCCATCTGAGATCGCTACTCACGATGTTCGCGTTCTGCCACGCCATCGAACCGGACGTGGAACCCGACCGAATGGAGCACCCATTCGCGCGAAATCGGATTCTCATCCTCAACGACGCCGTCCTCCAAACCAGGTACGACGAGGGTCTGCGGGCGGATATCAACGCAGGAATGGCGCTGATGGCGACACCGCTGCCCACCCTCCAGGTCGGATTCGCATGGGATGGGGGCCCGCCGGAGATCGTGGAGATCAGTGTCTCCCACTACTCCGATCTGGATCAATGCGTTCATATCCAGCTGGTCCTTGATCGGCCGCCTCACTACGGGGAGGTCTTCGATGGATCACGGGAGAACGCTTTCCTCCTTTCTCGCCTCGCTTTCGAGGCGGAGGTCGTTCTCCGAAACCGCATCGATCCGAGCGAGGTTCTTCGAAGGGGTCGGGTCGTCATTCGCCCTGGCGCGGTAGATGGCATGCTGGCTCGGTACAGCACCGATTCGGCACGAACTCGAACCGACATCCGAATCGCTTGCCCGACGGAGTGGTGGTTGGCAACGCCAAAGACGGAGGTCGCCGTCGAGTCGATCGACGTAGAGTTTCTTCCCGAAGAGGATCTCGAGTCGGAAGAGCCACTTCTCATGCACCGCTACGAATTCCACCTGGATCCCGTCGACATCGACTACGACGACTTCCTCCGTTCTCTTCCACCCAAGGATGAGGCCCCCTACGCCTGGGCCAACGTGCAGGTGGCAGCCCGGCGCTTTCTCGAGCTGAGTCAATCCAATGGGGCACTCTTCTTCTATCGCCACCTGCGAGAAAACTGCCCAGATCTGATGCAATACCCCGATCTCATCGGCTTCGCCTGGACACTCGTCCAAGAGGGGCATCTGGGCGAAGCCGCCGAGGTCTCGCGTTCAGCGATTTGTGCTGCCCCACAGTTGCGCCCAGGGTTTTCGCAGGTCTTGGCCTTCGAGGCGTACCAGAGAGGCTCGCTCCTCGAGGCACTGGATCACGTCTTCCTCGAACTCTGTGGAATTGGTGGCCTCGGAGAGTACTCGGAGGCGGCAAGCGGGCTGTACGCACAGATCCTGCAAGGTGCTGAGGATCCCACGCTCGTCGCACTCCGAGAGTTTCACTCACATTGGGATGCCTTGGCGGAGAGGGGCGACCCTTCGGATCCCTCACAGGTGCTCGCCGCCGCGCAGATGGCCTTGGGCTCGATCCTGGAGGCTCAGCGGGCCGCCGACCGGGAGCTGCTCTTGTTGCGGCAATTCGAGGGAGAGGCCCGCGAGGAGATCGCGGCGGTTTCAGGTGGGGGCTATGGGGAGGCGCGCGAAGCCTTCCGCGCTGCCCTGGACCTCGAGACGCGCTTCGCCCCTGCTCGAGTCGAACTAGCACGCATTGCCCTTCGAGAAGACGATCCCCAAGAGGCCTCTCGACATTGGCACGACGCCCACACGTTGGCGCGTGGTCACCCCATGGTGACGGCGCTCCGAGGCCAGATCGAGGCGCCCAATCAGGGCTTCCAAATCAGAAGCCGGCCAGTAACAGAGGCATTCGGCCACGACGGTGAGAGCGGGCCCCACGACTCACAGGACTAACGTTAGGCACTCAGCGTCACTGACAGCCCCTGCCAAGATCCCGTTCTGTCCCAAGAATCATCCGATCGCAGAATACCCCGGCAACGAAGCCAAGACCGGCCACGCCGCACCCGTTGTGACTACTAGCTTCAACGCAAGCGATCAACCCTCGCCGTCGTTGACTTCGTGAGCCGAGGGTGTTTCTGGGTCAGCACGGAGTCTGATCGAGAACGGAGCGGTGGGGGTCGGCAGCGAAGCGCTCTTTCCACAGTCGCGGCGTGAGCTCCTCTACGGGGCCACGGCAGTCAGGAAGTCTTCGGGGCGGCTCTCTCTGCCAACGTCAGTGAGACACCAGGCCCCCTTGGAATTACTGTAGGGCGGTGGAAGGTGAACACCGATGACAGAGAGGAAGAAGATGGACGTGAAAGGACTCCCCACCCCCGCGATTGGGGTTGAGGAGCGAAGCGACGAGGCCCCGAGCGCGGGGGTAGACGCTGTACCCGACCCGCAGGTGATTGCGAAGCCGAAGCGGCGGCGGTTCACGGCCGAGTACCGACTGCGCATCTTGGAGGAAGCGGATCGCTGCACCGGCGCCGGTGAAGTCGGCCAGCTGCTTCGCCGCGAGGGGCTCTACAGCTCGCATCTCGCCAACTGGCGCAAGGCACGAGACGAGGGGGCGCTTCACGGACTCCGCTCGAAGAAACGCGGCGCAAAGCCAAAGGCAAGCAACCCGCTCGAACCGAAGGTCCGCGAACTCGAAGCAAAGATCGCTCGGCTCGAGAACGACCTGCACAAGGCACACACGATCCTGGACGTTCAGGAAAAAGTTGCCGGGCTGCTGGGCTTCAGTCTCGAGGACGGGAAGGACTGTTGATCGCTGCCAGCGAGTTGGCCGTGCGGGTTGGTGTTGAGCCAGCCTGCACGGCACTCGGTGTGTCGCGCGCAACGTTCTACCGTCGCAAGAGTCTGAACCCCGGGCACCAGCAGCCCCGTCCTACGTCCGCCCGGGCCTTGAGCACAAGCGAGCGCAAGCGCGTCGTCGAGATCCTCAGTTCAGATCGCTTCGTCGATCGATCGCCCGCCGAGGTGTTCGCGACGTTGCTCGATGAGAAGACGTATCTGTGCAGCGAGCGCACGATGTACCGGATCCTGGCCGAGTGTCAGTCGGTGCGTGAGCGTCGCAATCAACTCCGGCACCCGCAGTACGCGAAGCCCGAACTCATGGCCACAGCGCCAAACCAGGTCTGGTCTTGGGACATCACGAAACTGTTGGGACCAAAGAAGTGGACGTACTACTACCTTTACGTCCTGCTCGACATCTACAGCCGCTACGCGGTCGGCTGGATGGTGGCCGACCGAGAGAACTCGGCCCTGGCCGGTCGCTTGATCGAAGAGACGTGCACCAAGGAAGGTGTCGAGCCGGAGGTGTTGACTCTGCACTCCGATCGCGGCTCTCCCATGACGAGCAAGTGCACGGCGCAGTTGCTTGGCGATCTCGGGGTCACGCGGTCGCTCAGTCGCCCGCGTGTCTCGGACGACAACCCGTTCTCGGAAGCTCAGTTCAAGACCTTGAAGTACCACCCCGGTTTTCCGCGACGCTTCGCGGACATCCACCACGCGACGAGCCACTGCCAATCGTTCTTCCCGTGGTACAACACCGAGCACCGGCATGGCGGCATCTCGATGCTGACGCCGTACGATGTTCATCGCGGTCAAGCGCCCGCGGTCATCGCGCAACGAACGCGCACGCTGGAAGCCGCATGGACGGCTCACCCTGAACGCTTCGTCCGGGGCACCCCGAAGCCCAGTCCGCTTCCCGAAGCGGTCTGGATCAACCCACCCGAATCATCAACGACAGGAGGAATTGCTCAGTAAATCAAACAATCGAGTGTCTCATCGGCGTTGACAGGTTCCG